>CALXFL010000208.1 GCA_944387515.1 uncultured Clostridia bacterium | reverse complement strand
CCGGTCCTCATCCACCACCGACACGGTGGTAGCGGTGCCCATATCGATGATGATAACCGGCAGCGGATAGAGGGTGGACGCCGCAACGGCATCCACAATCCGGTCACTGCCCAGTCCGGAAGGGTTGTCCACCTGAAAAGTGAGCCCGGTCTCCATGCCCGGTCCCACCAGCAGCGGCCGCCGGCCAGTGACCAGCTCGGCAGCCCGCAGCAGGACCTGATTCAAGGGCGGCACCACAGAAGAAAGGATACTGCCCTGTATTTCAGCAGGATCCTGGTGATGCATCTCCAGAATACTCTGCATCAGAACCGCGTATTCATCCTCTGTTTTGGCCCGGTCAGTGGCGATACGGGCGGTGAACAGAATTCTGCCGTCCTCCAGTCCTCCCATCACCAGGTTGGAATTGCCTGCATCCAATGCTAAAATCATCCGTTTTTCAGCGGCCCTGGCCGCTTCCTCCTCTAAAAATCAGACTGTCTTCCCGGTGCGGCCCCGCAGAAACCGAAGCAGCGCGCCCGTCACCGCAGCAGTCAGAATTGCCGCTACAATGGCTTCCAGTACCCCGTTAACACCGACTACACCCAGAATCACCTGATAGAGGGTAGCCACCGGAACCTCCTTGGCCTGTGCATAAGCGTTGCCGAAAAAGAGCCAGATCATCCCCATAACCAAAACAGTATTGGTCATGGATCCCGCCAGTCCGGAAAGCATCAGAGGCAGTGTTTCCCGATGCGTCAGCTTTTTGACTCCAAGGTAAACGAAATACGGTACCACACCCACCAGAATCCGGGGTACAAAACAAACCACCAGACTCCACAGGTTTCCGCCAGCATAAAAGGGCGTAAAGGTAAAGGAGGTGATGGTGGGATTGATGGTATTGTTAAGCAGGCTGGTCAACCCAAAAACGAAGCCCAGGAAAGCACCTTTTTTAGGCCCCAGCAGAATGGACCCGATGATAACGGGAATATGGATAATGGTGGCCCTCGTGATCCCAAGGGGAATATATCCCACAAAGGGTGTGAAGGTCAGGATGACGATGATGGCGCTGAACAGAGCCAGCTGTGCCATGGCCAGTGTGCGGGTGTTTTTCATAAAAAATTCCTCCTGCTGCTGTTCCCACCGGCTGCTTTCAGGCAATCCCGGGGTGTTGGGATACAGCGCAAATACTAGATGCCCGGATGGGTCATCTGCCCCTTTATTATAGTATGATTGCCCCCTGATTGCAAGGAAAAAACAGGAATATTTTTATTAAGTATGACAACCTGTATATTGTGACAAAATTGTCCAAAAAGCGACAGGGGATTCTTTCTTCCTTTTCCTTGCGCCCAAACTGCCTTTTATGTTACAATAAAAAGTAGGGCTTTAAAACCCAATACCAATCTGTGAGGACAATGATGATCGATTCCTTTACCACTGAGCAGCTGGGAGACGGGCTTGTGCTCCATGTTTCTCCGGAACATCGCTTCGGCACCGATGCTTTTTTACTGGCCCATTTTGCAGCCGCCCGGCACAGGGATCTGGTCGCAGATCTGGGCACAGGCTGCGGCATCATTCCCATGATACTCTATAAAAAGTACCGTCCCTCCCATATCTGGGGCATCGATATCCAACCCCAAGCGATCCAGCAATTCTCCCAATCGGTGATGGATTCCAAGCTGGACAAAGTACTTCAGCCTCTTTGTGCGGATCTCCGCAGCCTGAAGGGACTGCTGCCCTTTGACTCCTTTGACCTGGTGACCTGTAATCCTCCCTATGAAACAGCGGGCAGCGGTTTTCTCAGCGCCAATCCGGCCCACCAGATTGCCCGGCATGAGCTCTGTTGTACCATTGAGGATGTTTGCCAGACTGCCAGCCAGCTCTTAAAAACCGGCGGCCGGTTTTGTCTCTGCCACCGGCCGGGACGGCTGACCGATGTACTCACTGCCATGCGGCGCCACCGTCTGGAGCCCAAGCGGCTCCGCTTTGTCGCCAAAGACGAACATTCCGCTCCCTGGCTTTTTTTAGCTGAAGGGAAAAAGGATGCAAAACCTTCTCTGGAAGTAATGCCCACCCTGTTTATCTCTGGTCAGAAGGGGGCACCTTCCGCTGAACTTCGAGAAATTTACGGACTGGACTCCGGAAAGGATGTGACAACTTGACCGGCACACTTTATGTTGTAGGGACTCCCATCGGCAATCTCTCCGATCTGTCTCCCCGTGCAATTGAGACACTGGAATCGGTGGACTTTGTTGCCGCCGAGGACACCCGGGTGACGCTTCGCCTGTTGAACCACTTTGAAATCAAGAAACCGCTTATCAGCTATCACGAACACAACATTCGGGACAGAGGAGAACAAATTATACACAGAGTTCTGGACGGCGAGAACGCCGCCATTGTCTCTGATGCGGGTATGCCCTGTATCTCAGATCCCGGCGAGGACCTGGTGCGGCTGGCCGCCAAAGCCGGCATCCGCACCGTTGTCATCCCCGGTCCCAATGCCGCCATTTCAGCGCTCTGCCTGAGTGGACTTTCCACCTCCCGGTTTGCCTTTGAAGGATTTCTCTCCACCAACAAGCGGAGTCGCAAACTTCACCTGGACAGCGTCCGGGATGACACCCACACCTTGATTTTCTATGAAGCCCCCCACAAGCTGCTGAATACCCTCCTGGATATGCGGGATACCTTCGGCGCCAACCGGCAGATTGCCCTGGCCCGGGAACTGACCAAAATCCACGAGGAGGTCATCCGCACCACCCTGGGACGCGCTGTAGAATATTATACCCAAAATGCACCCCGGGGAGAGTATGTTCTCATTATTGAGGGTGCAACTCCGCCCCGGGAACCGGAAATCACCCTGGAGGAAGCTGTAGAAGCTGCCCGACAGCTGATGGAAGAGGGACTCAAGGCCACCGAGGCCGCCCGGCAGATCTCCGCCAAAACACCTTTCCGGAAAAGCCAGCTGTACAGCGCCCTGATGGAGGAAAAAGCCAATGAAACAACGTGAATATCCCATCATGACGGTCAGCCGCAAGGCAGAGCGCAGCATTCTGGACGGCCATCCCTGGATTTATGATGGAGAGGTTCTCCGCACGGAAGAATGTGAAGACGGCGCTCTCTGCGATGTCTGCTCCGAAAAGGGCCGGTATCTGGGCACTGGATTTTTCAATCAGCACTCCCGCATCCGCATCCGGCTCATCTCCCGCAATGCCAACGACCGGTTTGACAGTGCCTGGTGGGAACGGCGCATCCAACACGCCTGGCAGTACCGCCGCACTGTAATGGGGGACGATATTTCCTGCTGCCGGGTTATCTTCGGTGAAGCGGACCATTTTCCCGGTCTGACGGTGGACCGTTTCTCGGATATTCTGGTAACCCAGACCCTTTCTCTGGGCATTGAACGCCAGAAGGACCTGATTTTCCCCCTGCTTTATAAGGTGCTGACCCAGGATGGCCAGCAGATCCGGGGCATCTACCAGCGCAACGACGTCGCCATCCGGGAATTGGAGGGTATGAGTCAGGGTAAGGGATTCTATCCGCTGTCCGGTCTTCCCACCCCGGAGGAAACGGTCGCCGAAATTACAGAAAATGGCATCCGTTATCAGGTAGATTTTGAAAACGGACAGAAGACCGGATTTTTCCTGGATCAGAAATACAACCGCCAGGCAGTCGCCCGGCTGGCAAAGGGGAAACGGGTGCTGGACTGCTTCACCCATACCGGATCCTTTGCCCTCAATGCCGCCATGGGCGGCGCCAGCCATGTCCGAGCAGTGGATATCTCGGAAATGGCCGTGGAGATGGCCCGTTCCAACGCCGTCCGCAATGGACTGGAAGACCGGATGAGTTTTCTGGCCGCCAACGTCTTTGACCTTCTGCCCCAAATAGAATCCAGCTCGGAGGAGCCCTTTGACTTCATCATTCTGGATCCTCCTGCCTTCACCAAGAGCCGGAAGACCATCGACAGTGCCACCAGAGGCTATAAGGAGATCAACCTCCGGGCCATGAAGCTGCTGCCCCGGGGCGGCTATCTGGCCACCTGCTCCTGCTCTCACTTCATGTCGGAGGAGCGGTTCATCCAGATGCTGCGGGAGACGGCCCACGACGCCCATGTGGAGCTGCGGCAGATTGAAGCCCGCCAGCAGGCTCCCGATCATCCTATTCTCTGGAATGTTCCGGAAACCAATTACCTGAAGTTTTTCCTTTTTCAGGTGGTATGACAAAAA
>CALXFL010000207.1 GCA_944387515.1 uncultured Clostridia bacterium | reverse complement strand
GAGTTGCCGATGTATTTGACCATGGGGACATTGGTAAAGGCCATCTGATAGTTCTTGAGAGAGGGCTCCAGAGGATAGAAACGGGGCGGGAAGGGAATGTCATCAACTGTAACCGCACCATCAAAGCTAGTGGAGATCATCCACCAGAAAGGAACGATCATTGTCAAAGTGCCCAACGCCAAAATGATCCAAAGCACAGCCTGATTGAATCTTTTTTCACCCTTCAGGCTGGTTGTTTTTCTGGGAGCAACCGCAGATTTTGTCATGTTTTATCACACTCACTTTTCATAATTTCATCAGGGTGAAGAAGCTCAATCTTTTCTATTGAAAACATAGTTGTTGAGCATGGTCAAGGCAAAGGTTATGATAAACAGAACAACAGCTGCGGCAGAAGCAATACCGACCTCTCGAGAGAGCCAGGAGCTTCGATAGATGTACATAACCATGGTATCCAGCTTACCGCCAGGGTTACCAGCCGTACCACCGATCATCCAGACGTCATCAAAACGACGAAGGGTGCTAATGGTCAGCATCATAATCATAAAGGTAAAGGTGGGCTTCATGTTGGGAATCGTGATGTACCACCACTTCTGAATGCCACTGGCACCATCAATGGAGGCAGCTTCATAGATCTCACCAGGAATCGACTGAAGGCCAGCCAGGAACAGGATGGTATCATAACCAACGCTGCGCCACAGACCCATGATAACGATGGAGAAACGAGCCAGTTTAGGATCTACCAGCCATCCAATAGGGCTGATGCCGAACAGACCAAGGAAATAGTTGAGGATACCATTTTCAGTGGGATAGAAGATGAAGTTGAACAGCATTGCCACTGCAACCGATGATACAACGTTGGGAAGGAAGTAAAGGCTCTTAAAAATATTTTTGCCAGCCTTTGATGTAACGGAGTTAATCATGGAAGCAACTATAAAACAAACAATAACGTCAATGATAACCGCCAGCACCGCCATGTAAAGCGTATTCCAGGCTGCACTCCAGAACGCACCGTCTTTCAATACCCAAGCGTAGTTCTTAACTCCACGCCAGGTGCCTGAAATTCCGTTGGTAGACTGGAAGCTATAAATCAACACCTGAATCATCGGATACAAAACGAAGACCAGAATAGCCAGAATCATCGGTGCGCACAGAGCGTAACCGGCCAGATTCTGCCGGAAGAAATTTCTACTCTTCTTTTTCTTGGTGACTGGGGCAATACCAGAAGCTGCATTGTTCACTGCGCCACATCTCCCTTTTGTCTAAGATTTGTATAAAAACTCACCGGTTTTTACACAGTCAACATCGTGTCTTCAAAGAAACTGTCTGTTTTCTTCCTTCCCGGATAAAACAGGCGGTTTTTTCGTTTTCTAAAACGATCTTGCTCAGAACGACGCTGAGAAAAAACCGGTGACTTTTTTACCACCCTTGAAGATAGAGAAAAACTACATCGGATAGATGTTACTGGATGAAAGACATTTTATCTTGCCGTTCTCCTTGATACGATTACAGTATAGCGTATCCTCTTCAAATTGTCAACAAAAATATTGTGCATTATTTTCTTAAAAGTTTAGTATTGGTGAGCATTATTTGTAGAATAAGGACAGTGAGGAAATTTTTTTTGAAGGAAAAAACGAAATTTGTGTCAAAAACCTCAAATTATGAACAAGCAATCAACAAATTGTCATCATTCTTTTAACCGCCTCTGCAAAAATGCCTTGTTACACAAGAAAAAGGGCGCTGAACCGATCGATTCAGCGCCCTTGCCTATGGTTGACAGTATAGCACAAAACAAAAATCCTGTCAAGAAAATTTGCAAGTTTTTGTTTCTTAAACTTCATATATTCATTCTGTTTCCATGCATTTTCATGTGATTTTGTTGCAAAAATCTATTTTGATTTCAATAAAATCGTATTTTTAGATAGTTGCCTGTGCAATAAATGAAAATTCAAGAAAAAATTGCTTCGTTTTATGAATTGTGTTTCTGTTGATAACCAGTGTTTCGGTCTACAAGACAAGTGAGGGAATCTCCCTTTGCAAACCGGCCCAGATTCTCCAAACAGATACCAAAAATGCCATCCCAGGTTTCCTGCATGTGGAAGCCTCCAGAAATATGGGGGGTGATGATGGCACCGGGAATCCTCCACAGGCGGTGTTCCTTGGGAAGAGGCTCAGGATCTGTCACATCAAGACCTGCTCCTGAAAGATGACCGCTCTCCAGTGCGTCGCAGAGCGCCTCCGTATCCACCGCACTTCCCCGTCCTACATTGAGCAGAATGGCGCCAGGCTTCATCAGACCGAGCCGGCGGGCGTTCATCAGGCCAGTGGTTTCAGGGCTGTTGGGCAGTGCAAGTGCCACCACATCTGCCTCCGGCAGCAGCTGATCCAGATCCGCCAGCAACCCCATCTTTTCCGCGTAGGCAGGCGTAGAACGAGGAGTGCGGGTAATGCCGGTCACCGAAGCGCCCAGCTGATGCATCCGCATACCATATTGCCCACCGATATCTCCAAGACCGACCACCAGAACCCGGGCCGTGGAAATACTGCGGACTTTGCCTTCATCCCGCCAGAGAGAAGCGTTCTGATTATCCCGATAAAGGTGCAGCTTTTTATAAAGCATCATGGTGACAGCCACCATGTGCTCAGAAATAGCATGGCCGTAGCTTCCGGTAGCGTTGGTGAGTGTAACCTCCAGGGGCAGCACACCGGGTTTGCAGTAGCTGTCTGCGCCCGCACTGCCTAGCTGCACCCAGCGAAGCTGAGGGCACCCTTTCAGCTGTGCTGGTGTGGGATTGCCCAAAATGGCCACCGCATTTTCCCAGGCCTCCGGGGCAATTTCTCCATCTCCACCCCATATAAAGGTGTAACCCGGAGCTGCCTGCATGAGCTTCTCCCGCTCTTCTCCCTGAAAAGGGAGCAAAGCAATGATGATAGGTTTGGTATCTGACTGCGTGTTCATCATAAAAGTCCTTTCTGCAGGGGTTTCCTGCGGCACTCCTGTCAGGATTCCTGAAGGCAAATCCGTTCCCCGTCCAGCACGGCCCATTGCTTATCCAGCGCATGAGCCAATCCCCGAGCAGTCCCTTCCTCTATAGAAGATCCCATCCGAGCAAAGCCAAACACATGACCCACTTCCCGAATCAAATCCTCTTTGGAAAGGCTTAGCTGATTCTGTAGGATCCAATGAATGGCTGCGGCAATCTCCTGGGCAGGAATATCCTCCATTTCCCGGCGCTCTTCCTCAGAACGGGCAATGCGGAACTGTTCATACTGCGCCGCATCCTCCCCATTCTTCCAATAAAATATATGGTCTCCCTCACAGGTCACAGACAGATCTGCGAGAGCTGCCAACTCATCCAGCCGGCGTTCCAGTCTGGCACCGGCCCGGGTGATCTTCCAGGCACCCAACAGACGGCGGCTCAACAGCTTCCGGCTGATGGGTGCTTCCTCTTCCATCACCTGTCCGAGCTGCTCCAGAATCATCCGGTTATGCTGCGACTGACAGAAATCATCGGCGCCCTTTCCCAGCTGCTTCAGAGAAACCGGCATATAGGGCCGACAGTTGTCGGGACAGGTGACAGCTGGCTCTGGCTCTTCGTATACTGCTGGCGGCAAAGGCGCCTCAGCAGGCGTTTTAGCAGGGATTACCTCCAACGGCTTTTGCAGCAGCTGCTGTAAAAGCTCCTGAATCCGCCCAAGCTCTGCCTGAGGATTTTCCCACCAGTCCAGAAGCCAGATCCGGCAGATCTCCCAGCCCAGTCCCTCAAGAACACCTGTCTGAGACAGATAGCGGTCCCGGGCCGTCGGAGTGCCGGCATATCGGGCGCCGTCCAGCATAATGCCCAGCAGATACCGGTGAGGATCTCTGGGATCCACGACACCAATGTCCACCTGATAAGCCGAACAGCCAATATCAGTGCGGACATCGTACCCCAGCTCTGCAATATCCCGGGCAATCAGGCTGGCCATATTCTCTGCTTCCATATGGGAATGGAACTGAGACAGCACGCGTTTTCCGTCTCTGGCAAACTCCAGGAAGGCCTTGAGGCCAGCGACACCTGCCGCTCTGGTTCTGGAAAGATCCAGCTGTTCAGGCCGCAGCACTGAGTAAACCACCATCTCCTTCCGGGCACGGGTAACGGCAACATTCAGCCGCCGCCAGCCGCCATCCCGGTTCAAGGGACCAAAGTTCAGCGCTACCCGGCCCTGTTCATCC
>CALXFL010000206.1 GCA_944387515.1 uncultured Clostridia bacterium | reverse complement strand
CCTGGCAGAACCGCTTGCAGCTGCCCGTTTTTTTCGATCAGGAATATGAGCCCGATATCAAGGCGCTGGACGACAAGACCCGCACAGACATCTGTCTTGCTTTTATGCAGCGGATCGAAAAGGCCGGTTACCGAACCGGGCTTTACTGCTCTTATGACTGGTACCGGAACTGGGTGGAAGGCGCACGGCTTTCAGGTTATCCTGTCTGGATTGCCCAATACGCCAGTACATGCAGCTATAAGGAAAAAAATCTCATCGCCTGGCAGTATACCAGCGGCGGAAAGGTCGCCGGCATCAACGGCAATGTGGACCTGAACCAGGGGTATGAAGGACTGATCCAGACCCATCAGAACGGATGGCAACAGCAGAACGGCAGCTGGTATTACTACGAAAACGGAGTCCTGCTCAAATCCCGATGGCTGAAGGAGGGCGGATACTGGTACTGGCTGGGTGAAGACGGAAAAATGGCCACCGGCTGGCTTTCCAGAGAGGGAAAGTTCTACTGGCTCAATCCCACCCGGGCAGGCAGTCTCCCATCCGGTGCACTGATCATTACCGACAGCAACGGGGCGTTGATGGATGGTCCCGCCTGACACAAAGACCCCGCAGCTCATGCTGCGGGGTCTTTGCTTGAGAAGACAGGCAATTATTTCAGACTCAGCAAAAAGGTAGGATTGAGCAGATCCCGACGCCGGTTATAAAGTCCCTTGGCAAGATAGGCATAACTGGAATTGCCGCTGACCGTCAGGCTGCCGCTGGCAATACCGCGGTACAGCTCCAGATGGAGCATGGTTCCACCGTCAATGGTATTGGCCTTCAGGGTGCCGATCTTCTGCCCCTGGGAAACCTTGACGCCCAGCCGCACGCCGGGCAGGATTTCTCCATACCGGGCCACCGAACCGTCCTCATGACGGATCGCCACCATGCCGGTACCACCATAAAAGGTGTTGTAGTTGTATTCCACAACGGTGCCGGAAGCCATGGCGTAAACCGGTGTACCCACTCCATTGGAGACATACCAGTCGATTCCTGCGTGGAGTCTTCCGCCACTTCGGGAAGCCCCAAACCGCCGTCCACCAGTAACCGTCAGGATACTGCTTTTAATAGGACGGGTCCAATTTTTCAGAGCGTAGGCCTGAAAGTCTGCCAGACTGCTGCTGGTGGTAATGTTTCCTGTTCCGGTTTGCTGACCAGCCAGGGCATTCAGGGTTTTGGAACCCGCAATACCATCCGCAGTCAGACCTTTTGCAGTCTGAAACCGGCGCACGGCGGCAGCTGTGGCGCTGCCGAAAATGCCATCCGCAGTACCAGCCTGGTAGCCCAGTTCATTCAGCCGCTGCTGTACGGTTTTGACCAGCGTATGTAAGGCTTCCTGTGTCTGACGGCCTGCAATGCCGTCCACCGCCAGCGATGAAATCTCCACCAACGGGTTGTCATCCGCCTGCTCCTGAAACTTCCGGATGGCGGAAATGGTTTTGCTGCCGGCGATGCCGTCCGCTGTTCCGCTCTGGTAGCCCAGGCCATTGAGGTTCATCTGTAAAATCTTGACCTGTGTGCCCCGGCTTCCCCAGGTGATGTTTCCGGAAGAAGCACTCACCGGCATGGAGAAGCAGAACAGCAGCGCCATCCAAAGGGCAGCTACTGTCAGAAATTTTTGTTTCATAAGATCTGTCCTTTCCAAAGATTGATGTGGGAAATTTCCGTCTTCTATTGTACCATATATAAGTATATTTTGTGCAATCCTGTTTTTGGAAAGGAAACAATCCCCAAACAAAAAACTGCCCGGAAAGTTCCGGGCAGTTCCATGTACTTTTGAATCAGTTGTTGCCAGAGATCAAGCCTCTCAGCTTGTCAATAAGGCTGGTGGACTGGGTAGAAGCAGCGCTCTCTCTGCGGCGGCGCTCTTCTTCCTCGCGACGGCGGCGCTCTTCCTCCTCACGGCGGCGGCGCTCCTCCTCTTCGCGGCGGCGGCGTTCCTGACGGGCTTCCTGCTCTTCGCAGCCGGCAGTCAGCAGCGCAACCAGCTGGGCATCGGTCATCTCCTTCACCAGGCTGGCAAAGCCCTCAACCTCTTCCCGGGTTACAACGCTGGTGTCAGCGGCAGCAGTGGAAGCGGCGGTGGAAGAAGAGGCAGAGGAAGTAGAAGAACTGCTTCTGGTGGCTGCGCCCTCCTCGGATTCCGCCGTCTCAATGGCGGTGAGGGGAGAAACACCACGGTTCATGATGTCGTAGAAGCCCTGTCCATACCGCTCTGCCATATGGATGGTCACCTGGATCATCCGGCGGATCTCACGGATATCGGGTGCGGAGTCGGTAAAGACACCGGCGCTGCAAAAGCTCACTTCGCCATCGCTCAGATCCATCTGGAAACCGCCCATGAAAAGACCATAGTTGGCTCTGGTGATGTATTCCGATACGGCGGTGCGCTTGTCGGCGGGTACGTCAAAGCGATACAGAGCACGGCAGGAAATGTCCTCGTGGTCCCGGATCCGTACCACCATCAGGCAGGAATCTACATCGGCACAATCCAGCGACATACCGAAGATAAAGCGGTGCTTATCCTGCTCAAAGTCATATTTCCAGTTCTGGCTGTCCAGGTATTCCCGAACCTTGCGTTCCAATCTTTGCATGATGATTCCTCCTTCGATTCCATCAATCGTTGGCTTCAATTTGTTCTACTACGGTCTTGGGAGAAGCGCCTTTATACATCACTTCATAAAATCCCTGGCCATACTTTTCTGCCATCCGGATCGCAACCTGCACAATCCGTCTGATCTCATCATTCTGGGGAACACCGTCGGAAAAGACGCCATAGGTCTTATAAAAGATCTCGCCGTCCCGAAGATCCATCTGGAAGTTGCCAAGGAACATACCGTAGTTGACACGGGTAATATACTCGGTGACAGCGGCACGCTTGCTTTCCGGCACCTTGAATTCATAGGTGGCACGGCAGCTCAGGTCCTCTTCGTCACGGGCCTGAAGGGTGATGTCACAGCTGTCTGCATCTTCGTTCTCCAGCCGCATACCCAAACGGAAAATGCGCTTTTCTGCATCGTGCTGATAGTGCCAGTTCTGGGAATCCAGATAGGCCTTGACTGCGGTCTCGATACCATTCATAATGTTTGCCTCCTGTATCAGTGGTTTTGGGTTTCTGTTCTCTTAAACGGCAGAACCGTTTCTTTTTCGCAAAGGTTTTCAAAAAGATTCTTCATCTTCCCGATCCTTGTCTTTCAGCTTTTTGGCCGTCTCGGCAGGGTCTGCCCCACGGAACAGGACGTCAATCAGTCCAGGACCATAAAGCTCGCACATCTGCAGCCCCACCAGAATATGGCGTTCAATATACCGCTCATCAAAATCGGTGTCGCCGCAAAAACAGGTATTCTTGTACCGGATCTCCCCATCCCGGAAGTCCAGCTCAAAACAACCCAGCAGCAGGCCATAATTCACAGCGGAAATATAACTGGCCGCCAAGTGGCGTTTCTTTTCGGGAACATTCAGGGGCAGATTGACCAGGGTTGTGAAGTAATCGTCTTTGCGTACCGTTGTACGGACTTCGCAGGAGTCCAGTTCATCCGCATCAATCTTCATGTACATCCGGAACATATTTTTTTCTTCGTCATATTGATACCGCCATTCCTGGGCATCATAATAGTGACGGATTCTCTCTGTCAGGGAAGTGGACTGCATCAGACCTGCCCTCCTTCATCTTCTTCGTGATCCTGATTCCGGTTGAAAAGATCTCTCAGCCACTGGCCAAAGGAACGGCGCGGCCGGTTTTCGCCCTGCGGGGGCTGGGGAGAAGCGGGAGGGGCAGAGGACTCTGCCGAAGCGGATGAAGCTGGTTCATCGTCCCGGACATCTTTCTCTGCGTCTCTGATTGCCTCCTGTGGCGCCTTTCCACCGAACAGGACCTGCATCAGCTCTCCGCCGTACCGGTCCAGCATCCGGAAGCCCATATCTATGTGATACTCCACCAGATCGGAAGAGAGCTCCGTTTCACCCAGCATGCAGACGCTTTTGAACTGAATTTCCCCATCCTCGGGATTCATTTCAAAGCATCCCTGAATCATCCCAAAATTGGCACGGGCGATGAACTCATGGGCTTCGTTGCGTTTGTTTTCCGGTACCTTGATGGGAAATACTGTCAGGGTAATGAAATACTCCTCTTCAGGGCCGATAGCTGTATAAATCTGGTAGCTGTCCACCCACTTGGA
>CALXFL010000205.1 GCA_944387515.1 uncultured Clostridia bacterium | reverse complement strand
CCTTCAATCTTGAAGGATGTGATTCCTGCCTGAGTCAGCTGATCCAGATAGGCCAGCATACAGAGATCCTTGGCGTTGAGAATATAAGTACCGCCCTCATCCTCAAAGATGGGATAATGGTCATGCAGCCGCTTTTCCTCCACCAGGTAATATCCCCACCGGCAGGGCTGTGCACACTGTCCCCGGTTGGCATCCCGATCCACCAGGTAGTTGGAGAGAACACACCGTCCCGAGAAAGACATGCACATCGCGCCGTGGACAAAGGTCTCGATCTCCAATTCCGGAGGTGTGCGGCGACGAATTTCCCGGATCTCGTCCAGAGAAAGTTCCCGAGCCAGCACCACCCGTTTTGCCCCCATGGCATACAGCTCAGAGGCGGTCAGGTAGTTGACCACACCGGTCTGGGTGGAGATGTGGATTTCCGCATCGGGCAGGATTTTCTTGACTAGCGAAAGTACGCCGATATCCGATACGATAAAGGCGTCCACCCCTGCCGGCTCCACTGCCCGGAGGAAATCCGCCAGACGGTCCATTTCATCGTTGCGGGGCAGGGTGTTGCAGGTAAGATACAGCCGTACACCCCGGTCGTGGGCGTAATCCACCGCCTTTTTCAGGCTGTCCGGGTCAAAATTTGCCGAGGCTGCCCGCATACCAAATTCGGTGCTGCCCAGATAAACTGCATCAGCACCAAACCGGATGGCGGCTTCCAGCCGCTCAAAATCGCCAACCGGTGCCAGAATCTCGGGACGGTTTAACGAAAACTTCAAAACATTCATCCTTTCCTCATAAAATGGCCAGTTGCCAAAATCGACCGCTGCCCGGACTGGACAGTGGTCGATTGAAAATGCTGTCAGCTCCATCCTCTGAGTCCGGCCTTGCGTACATTGGCATTGTGCTCTTCCAGCGTCTCCGCATAGTAGAACTCCTTGGTACGCAGATCGGTACAGAAATAATAGTAGCTGGTTTCTGCCGGGTTCAGTGCTGCCTCAATGGCTGCCATACCGGGATTGTTGATCGGTCCGGGCGGAAGGCCCTCCGACACATAGGTATTGTAATAATCCGCCACCGACTTATCCCGGTCTCCCAAATGAGTCATGATCTCATCATTGGCATAGTCCCGGGTAGGGTCGGCCTGAAGGCGGGGAAATACCTCCGGATGGGTCAACCGGTTCCAGTAGACCGACGATACGTTGGCCATCTGATCGCTGGTGGCCTCTGCCTGGATAATGGAAGCAAGGGTCAGCGTTTCATGGAGGGTCAGGCCCTTCTTACGCATCTCCGCTTCCAGCTCCGGCGTGATCTTGCTGTCAAAGTTGTTCATCAGCTTTTTGATGACATTGAGGGCCGAGTCATTTTTGTAAAACTCGTAGGTATCCGGGAAGAGATATCCCTCCAACCGATAGAAAAGCCGGCTGGTATTTGGAATTTCCTCTTCAAAATCATACCCAAACTGATTGCTGTTGACCTTTTCCAGAAAATCGTCCCCGTTGCAGACATTGTTTTCGTCCAGCAAAGCAGCAACCTCATTGATGGTCAGGCCCTCTGGAATGGTCACGGTAACCGTATCCATCTTGTCCACAACCGTGCACATGGTGCTCATCATGGTCGTATAGCCCATGTTGGTGTTGAGCACATGGT
The DNA here is from genome assembly GCA_944387515.1 of uncultured Clostridia bacterium. Classification (GTDB taxonomy): domain Bacteria; phylum Bacillota; class Clostridia; order Oscillospirales; family Ruminococcaceae; genus Faecivivens. The sequence goes on along the minus strand of CALXFL010000205.1, from coordinate 2,590 downwards.
CACCCGGCTGATACTCTCCATCGTACTTTTCAAAGCTGGAAACATAGGAAAAGATACCCGGATATTTAATCAGTCCGTTTTCCTTGAGAATCTGAGCAATATCATCGGTATCCGCCCCTTCTGGAATGGTCACCTCAATGGCCTGGTTGGGCTTACTGAAAGCCAGCAGATCATTGAAGGCACTGAGGAAAAAGAAGGCGAACGCCACACAGATTGCCAGTGAACCGGCAACATAGAAAAAGGCTCCCAGCCGGCCCCGCCGGTAAATCCGCTTGGGAATCCGCCGTTTCCGCCTTGGCGGAGGGGCTGGCCGCCGTCCTTTTGGCGCCTGCTGGTCAAAGGAAACGGTGTCTCCTCCTCCCTCCGGAGAAACCGGCTTCGGCCTGCGGACAGCAGCAGACGGTTTTGCCTGGATCCGTTCGTCTTCAGAAGGCTTCTTCTGTCCCTGATTATTGTCCATCTTTTCACTTCCTTCCGAAGAATTTCAGGGGAAAAGTCCGGCGGTCATACTGCCATTTGCTGGGCTTTCCCCAAAAGCTGTCATCCTTCCTGGGAAGGTGCGCACAGACGCTTGACAAACTTTTCTGTCACCAATATGTCTACCATTTTATCATATCTTCCGTGTGGTAGCAATGATTTTAAACAGATATTGTAGCAAACGCCGATATTTTTCCCGTGATATCGGGACAAAAAGCGGTCGTAATAGCCTTTTCCATACCCCAGCCGGTAGCCCTGCAGATCGTAGCCAAGGCCCGGCAGGATGCAGATGGAGTTCTGGTAGTGGCGCAGCTCCCGGCAACGCTCCGGATCCGGTTCCAGTACGCCGAAAGTGCCCGGCTCCAACTGGGCCAGATCTTCGATGAGATAGAACTTCATATCAATCCGTCCGGGTGTGCAGCGGGGCACCGCCACCCGCTTGCCGTCCGCCAGCGCCTGACGGATCAGGGCATGGGTGTCCACCTCAATGCTGGTGGACACATAGGTAAGCACCGTGGAAGCCGTTGCATACTCCGGCAGGCGAAGAATCCGGGCTAGAATCTGCTGATCCTTCTGCTGCTGAACCTGGGACTCCATCCCCCGGCGGGCGGCTTTGAAGCCGTCCCGCAGCGCCCGCTTCACCTGGCGGATGTCTACGCCTGCCATTGGATTCCCTCACGAAGCACCCTGGCCCGCTCTGCCGAGCAGAAGGCCTCCGCCAGTGCAAAGGCAAACTGGGAAGCGGTTCCGGCGCCCTTGCTGGTGATGATGTTGCCGTCCCGGACTACCGGCGCATCCTGATACTCAGCGCCCAACAGCTGATCCTCAAAGCCGGGGAAGCAGACAGCCTTTTTGCCTTCCAGCAGGCCCATATGTCCCAGCACCGACGGCGCTGCACAGATGGCGGCGACAATCTTTCCCTGGTCATAACAGGCCTGTACAGCCTGATGCACCACATCCGAAGCCTCCAAATTGAGGGTGCCGGGCATTCCGCCGGGCAGGATGACGGCCTCCACCTGACTGAGATCCAGCTCTTCTGCCACCAGATCACAGGCCACTGCGATGCCATGGGAGCCCACTGCAACAGGGCCGCTGACACCCACCATCTTCACATCCAGCTCACACCGGCGCAGAAAGTCCACCGGTGTCAGCGCTTCTACCTCTTCAAAACCATTTGCCAGAAATACACAGATCATCCTGTATCCCTACCTTTCATCCATCCAACATCAGCGCCATATAGGCGTTTTCCTCAGCCGGCTCCCAAAGGCGCTCCTTCAGAAACCGGATCATACCAAAGGGCTTGCGGACAGCCCCGGGAAAAGGCGCTGCCCCGGTAACCAGCAGCTGGTCAACCTTTTCCCCCACTGCCGAAAGCAGGCACCGGGCTGTCCGTTCCGGATCACTGCCGGTCTGCTCCCGGACATACAGCTCTCCGTCGCCGGACAGACTGTATGCGGCATAACAGGGCCTGCCGTCTTCCTCAAAGGAGGCTATACCTCCCTGAAACCCTTCCAGCTCCCGGTAAATATACCGCAAGGAACGGTCGGGATGATAAACCCCATGGGGAAGCCCCGCCAGATACCCCCGCCGCAATGCCTGAAACCGGGTATAGCTGCACCGGCGGAAGGAAATGGCATTCCCAGAAAGGCCCAAGTCTTCCACGGGTATCCGCTTTTCCCACCGGTCAAAGCCATTTTCGTAGCCCAGCTTGCGGTACAGTTCAAAAAGCCCCGGTTCTGCCGGAACCAGGCAGCTAAAGGCTGCCCCCCGCTTTTTCATCTCCTGGATGGCAAAGGCATCCAGCTTTCGCTGCAACCCCATTCCCTGAAACCAGGGCAGCGTAGCCACAGCATAAACGTAACAGCCCTTCACCCCGTCTATTGAGACATTCATCATCGTCATCATGGCGACGGGACGGCCGCCTTCCCGGATCACCAGCGTTTCCCGGGGAGAAAAACGGTTCTCATAGTAAAAATCCAGATACTGCTCAGGACCTCCGAAGCATTGAAGCCAGATCTCCCGCAGCATGGGAATATCCGTCTGAAGCGCATAACCCGGTTCCAACACATTCCCTCCCTTGCAGTTACAAACACCTTTATTCCAGCGGAATCTC
>CALXFL010000204.1 GCA_944387515.1 uncultured Clostridia bacterium | reverse complement strand
CCAGGTCTAATAGGATTAGACTCTCTATACCTTGAGTCTAACACAATTAGACCTGCCTGTCAATCCTTTCTGGCAAAAAAAGAAGCCCCTGACCTGATGGTCAGAGGCAGCAAATCAATCATTACATTCCGCAGCATCCGAAAGCAGCTGATACAGCTCCGGAAACTTCTTTTTGAGATTCATCGGACGCAGAGCCGGAGTTGTAAAGGCGTGCTGGGTAAAGCCCTGATTGATGGGCTTCTCCTCCCCTTCCTTCCGGATGGTATAGTCAAACCGGATACGGGAAGGGGTCAGCAAGCCGATACGAGTTTCCACCACCAGCCGATCCTCATACCGGGCGGGCATCCCATACCGGCAGTTCAGCTCCAGCAGCGGCAGCCAGACGCCCAGCTTTTCCATCTCCCCATAGCTGAGGCCAAAGTGACGGATGAACTCGGTCCGGGCCTGCTCGTACCAGACTGCATAATTGGAATGATGGGCAATGCTCATCTGGTCGGTTTCCGCATAACGGACCACGATCTCAGTTTTTGTGACCATATTTTCTTCCTTTCTCACCTGGGCGGGGTTTGCGTCCAGCTGGCCGCCGAGCCGGTTTTTTCCGCACCGAATAGCCAAAGCTGCCCAGCTTCTCACCCAAGGCAAAGTACTCTCCATGGGCATAGGCCACCAGGTCTGCCCGATCAAGGCAAAGCCGTCCATTCTGGTCCACTACCGACGAGGCGACATCCACCGCCACGATCTCCGCCAGAAACATATGATGGCTGCCCAATTCCAGCACCTGGGTCACCCGACATTCCAGATTCACCGGACTCTCTGCCAGCAACGGCGCAGATACCGCAGAAGCTGCCGCCGGTGTCAGGCCGCAGTGGGCGAACTTGTCCAAATCCCGGCCGCTGCGGACACCACAGAAATCCGCTGCCCGAGTCAGTGCCCGATTGGTCAGGTTGATGACAAACTCTCCGCTTTCCCGAATCAGCGGATAGGAATACCGCTCCGGCCGAACCGAAATATAGGTCATGGCCGGATGGGTGCTGACAATGCCGGTCCATCCAATGGTGAGCAGATTGGGCTTTTCCATGGTACCGCAGCTCACCAGTACCGGAGGTACCGGCGCCAGCAGCGCCCCCGGCTTCCAAATCTGTTTTTCCAGAAAGATTCTCCTTTCGGTGCAGCCAACAAACCGCAGTTTTACTTACCAAAAGTATAGCATATTTTCGGTTCTGCTGCAACCAAAGTCAGGTCCAGCTGCCCCATACCTCCGGACAGAATCCCAATGTCGCCTGCTTGCCGTTGCGGACAATGGGAGTCCGGAGCAAAGAGGGATTTTCCAGCAGCTTTTCCACCTGTGCTTCCGGGGTCAGATACCGGAGCAGGTCCAGGTCGGGATGTTTTCCCTCCCAGTCCACCATTTTGTCAACGCCGCCTACTGCCTGGCAGACCGACCGGAATTCCCCGGCACTCATGCCGTATTTGGGCAGATCGATCCGCTGGTATTTGATGCGGCGCTCCTTAAAATACCGCTCTGCCTTTTTGGTGTCGAAGCACTTGGATTTGCCATAGATCTGAATATTCATTTCACGTTCTCCTCCGAATGATGGGCTACCGCCTCCTGTTCCAGGCGGGCAAGCCGTTTGAAATACCACAGCAGCAGGGGCACACAGCAAAGGAAGGTCAGGCCATCCGAAATAGGCTGAGCCAGCTGGACACCCTTGAGTCCCACAGCCAAATCCAATCCCACCACCAGCGGAAGGTAGAAGATGCCCTGCCGGGCAGAGGCAATAAAGGTGGCGGGCCAGCTCTGGCCGGTGCTCTGAAGAAGCATATTGGTGATGGTGCTCACGGCACTCAGCGGAATCACGATACACTGACAGCGAAGCGCATAGGCGCCGATGGCAATAACTTCCGGGTCATCTGCCCGGAAAAGGGCCAGTACCTGAGGCGCCAGTGTAAAGCCCAGCACAGCCAGCACCAGCAGTCCCACAAATCCCACCTTGACCTCAAAGGAAAAGGCCTGACGCACCCGGTTGTATTTGGCTGCACCGTAGTTGAACCCGGCTACCGGTTGGAAGCCCTGACCAAAGCCCACCATCACCGACTGAACAAACATCACGATCCGTCCCACGATGGACATGGCTGCCACCGCGGCATCGCCATAGGGTGCAGCCGTGACATTCAGCGCCACAGCTGCCGCACTGGCCAGCCCCTGCCGGGCCAGGGTGGGCAGGCCGGTCTTGACAATGACGCCATAGATCCGGATGCTCCGGAAGGCGTTGGAAAGCCGCAGCCGGCAGGCGCTTTTTCCCCTCAGGAAGAAAGACAACAAAATCAGAAAGCTGACACACTGGCTGAACAGGGTGGCGATGGCAGCACCCGAAATGCCCATGTCCAACACAAAAATGAAAAGCGGATCCAGTGCAATATTCAACAGGCCACCCAGTCCGATACCCACCATGGAAAGCGCTGCTTTGCCCTCACTGCGAAGGATATTATTGAGCACAAAAGCGCCGCACATAATGGGCGCACCCAGAAAGATATACCGCCCATAATCTGCTGCATAGGGCAGAATGGTATCCGTTGCGCCCAACAGCCGCATCAGCGGATTGGTAAAGATCAGCCCAGCCAGCAGCACCAGACATCCAATGCCGATGGCTCCGAAAAAGGCAGACGAAGCATACCGGTTGGCTTCCTCCTGCTGCTTCTGTCCCAGCAGACGGGAAATGTTGCTGCCAGCGCCCATTCCCATGGTGAAGCCCACCGCCTGAATGATGGCCATGATGGAAAAAACGATGCCCACGGCACCGGCTGCCGAGGTTCCCAGCTGGGAGACGAAAAAGGTGTCCGCCATATTGTAAATAGAGGTCACCATCATGCTGATGATGGTGGGAAGTGCCAGGGAAAGAATCAGCCTGGGAATGGGTGTTTCGGTCATGCGGCGGTATTGCGCCTGGGTATCACGGGTCATGGACATTCTCCTTTGTCAGATGATGAATAGCTGCATCCAATTATTTGATTGGTCAACTAATAGTATATCCTCATCCAAAAGCTTTGTCAACCGTTCAAAATGGTGCAGCATTTCTGCTGCACCGTCTCAGAATCGATTTACTGCGCAAAGAGCCAATGATTCAGTTGCCGGAGCAAAGTCCCATCCTGCAATTCTTTCAGAGATGGCTTTGCCCAATCGGGAAAATAAACCTGTTTACAAGCCAAAACCAATGCCGCCAGTGGAGCCAGTACATGATCCGCCTGCTGCTGTTCTTCCAGTTGTTCCAAAGGTCCATAAGCCTCCAGAAAAACTGGCTGTATTTCGAAGGGTAAGCCCTGTGTGACATTCCGAAGGTCGCTGTATGGAATTCCCTTACCCAGCAGGTGGAAATCCAACATCAAAGCGTTCTCTTCTGTCCTGCCCACCACCAGATTGCTCCAATGGAAATCGTGATAGGTCAGGGTATGGGGCAGCATTTCCAGTCGTCTACGGATTTCAGGGAAATTTGCATGGAATACCTTCCAGAAAGGAGCGGTCCGGGTATTGGTCTTCGCCGCTACCTGCTCCATGTTGGCAGGTGTAATCAAATCCGCTTCGTCATAGAGATTTTCTCCGTTTTGTAGCAGATACAGTCTACCCTGTGTATGAAGCTGCCGGTACCAGACGCCAATGGCTCTGACAACGCTGGGGTTTTCCAAGTCCTCAGATTGCGCCAACCGGTAGGCCGGATCCCGATTGAGGTCTGGGAGAAGTAAACCTCGCTCTGTATACCCCAGCACCGGAAGGGTGGGCACACCTAAGTGAGCCAATAGCTGATAATGAGCAATCTCTCTTGTATCTGCCAACTTGTCAAACACTTTGAGTATCAGATACTGGCCACTAACATGTACCTGATACAGAGAAATGTCATCTTTTTGTCTCAAAAGAAATATCTCTGCATTCCGGATACCCAACTGAGCTAGCTGAAGAATAGGAGAAGATGGAAACAGCTTGCGGCCATATCCCCAACGGACCAGCACTGTGTTGATTTGTGCCAGTACCACTTCATCGATCCCCTCCCAACGGAGAAGCTCAGCACCACTGAACCGGTGCAGCTGGCCAAGATACCGGATATTTCGCCGCTCAAGTGCCTGTCGGACCATCTTGGGAAGCGGTTCAAGTAAAGAAGCGGACAACAGTTCAGCCGGTGCTTTTGGAGGAAAATGCCGGTCAAAGGCTTCTATCTCCTCCTTTTCCATCTCAAAAA
>CALXFL010000203.1 GCA_944387515.1 uncultured Clostridia bacterium | reverse complement strand
ATTGCGCCGGCTGCCTTTTATCAGGTCAACAGTGCCCAGACAGAGCGGCTCTATCAGCTGGGATATGCCTATGGCGAGCTGAAACCGGATGACCGCTTGCTGGATCTGTACTGTGGGATCGGTTCCATTGGGCTGGGGGCTTGCAGCAGGGTAGCCTCGCTTACTGGTGTGGAGGTGGTAGAGGCCGCTGTGGACTCCGCCCGGAGAAATGCTGCGCAGAATCAGCTGAAGGCTGAATTCTTCTGTGCAGATGCCGGAGAGGCTGCCAGACAGCTGGCTGACCGGGGCGAAACACCCAGCATCATCATTGTAGATCCGCCCAGAAAGGGCTGTGATGAGCAGGTCCTGGACAGTATTGTGCGGATGGCGCCTGAGCGGGTGGTGATGATCTCCTGCAATCCCGCAACCGCTGCTCGGGACTGTAAATGGCTGGCAGAGCATGGCTATCAGCTGGTGAAATACCGGCCGGTTGATTTATTTGCGAGAACCGGACATGTAGAAACTGTGTGCCTCTTAACCAAACAATAAGGTTACCCGAAAACAGAAAACCGCCTCCCCTGCTTTGATGATACAGGGGAGGCGGTTGCTTTTAACGGACCGAAGAAGGCTGAACCGATTTTTCCATGGCAGTCTTTTTGGTTCCGAAACAGTGTGCAAGATGTTCTTCTGGAAGTGGACGGGTGACCAGGCTGACTACCGGCACAATGACGACCGAAACGATCATGGCGATGATGCCGAAATGGGGCGCCAGGGTTTTGGCAGCCTGGAAGCCGTAGAGTGCAGTTTGAATGGCGACGAGACCGCCTACCACTACAATACCGCTGAGAGCACCTGTCCAGGCACCGGCCCGGGTGGTGCGGCGCACATACAGGCCCCAGAGGAATGGCCCAATAAAGCAGCCGGCTACAATGCCCCAGGAGAAGGACATCAGGTTGACAATGAAGGAGATATTCATGGTGGCAAACAGGTACGAGAGCACCACAAAGACCAGGCAGAGCCAGCGGACCGTCCGGACCTGATGCTTTTCCTGGATGTTGGGACGGATGACCTTCAGCAGGTCCACGCCAATTGCCGAGCTGGAGGACAGCACCAGCGCACTCAGGGTGGACATGGAGGCGGACAACAGCAGGAGCAGAATGATGCCCAACAGGATGACCAGGAAGATATTGGAGGACAGAGCGGAGATCAGAATATGGGGAATGATGGCGTCATAGCCACCGGCAAGAGCCGGAGAACCATCTGCTGCGGCCGGCACGAACAGGTGTCCGAAGCTGCCCACCAGATAAGCCCCTACGCCGATAATCAGCGCAAATCCAGTGGCAATCATGGTGGCGGGTTTGACGCTTTTTTCATCCCGGATGGCGTAGTATTTATGGATCATCTGGGGAAGTCCCCATACGCCGAAGCTGGTCAGGGCGATGTTGACGGCGAGAGCACTGAAATTGCTGCCGCCAGTGAGGTCGGTCAGCTGGGGGTCAATTTCGGTCAGCCGGTGAAGGCCTTCTGTGAGGCCGCCTACCTCAGGCCGGGTAATGACTACGATTACCATGGCGATGATGCCCACAATCATAATCAGGCCCTGGACAAAGTCTGTGATGGCAGTGGCTTTATATCCGCCCAGGAAAAGGGCTGCGGCCGTGAGGAAGGCCACAATCAGCATGATGACCTCCTCCCCTACGCCGGGAAAAACAGCGGAGAAAAGGGTACCAAGGCCCTTGTAGACGCTGGCTGCATAGGGGACCAGGAAAACGAAGATGATGACAGCGGCATAGACCTTGAGGCCGGTACTCTGGAACCGCTTGGAGAAAAATTCGGGCATGGTAGAAGCGTCCAACCGTTGGGTCATCCGGCGGGTAGGACCGGCCAGCAGCAACCAAGCGAGCAGGCAGCCCAGTACTGCGTTTCCAATGCCAATCCATAGAGAGCCGATGCCAATATTCCAGCCATGCATGCCCGCATAGCCGATAAAGATAACCGCAGAAAAATAGGAGGTTCCATAGGAAAAGGCCGTGAGCCAGGGGCCTGCACTGCGGCCGCCCAGCAGAAAGCCGCTGAGGGTGCCGGCGGAACGGCGGCAATAAAGGCCGATGCCCACCATGGCGCCGATGTACAGCAGCAAAATGAGCAAGGTGACGATCTGTGTCATAAGTCTTTCCTCCTATACTTTTACAGTTAAACGCATAAACGCTTTAAATGGATGAATTACAGTTGACATTGTAAGGCTTTTTGGGGATAAAGTCAAGGGGAATTTTCAAGCACAGATCAAATTCTATCAATCCTACAAGGCGTCCTCTGTAAAATTATGCAATTGGTCGATACTTGCCAGTGGGCACAAAGAGGAGTATAATAGTTTACAATGAAACTATCTATGGGAGGCTTCCTGATGACTTCATCAAAAAATGATTTCACCCAAGGCAGTGTCTGGCGCAATATTCTGCGGCTCACCCTGCCCATGACAGCAGCACAGCTGATTCAGCTGTTGTACAGCATCGTAGATCGGATCTATATTGGTCATCTGCCGGAGGCTTCTTCCCTGGCTTTGACGGGATTGGGCCTGACCTTCCCTATTCTGACCATCATTACGGCTTTTACCAATCTGTTTGGCATGGGTGGAGCTCCTCTTTGCTCCATTGCCCGTGGAAAAGGAGACATCCGGCGGGCAGAACAGATTATGGGCAATACGTTGACCCTGCTTTTGGGGGCAGGTGTTGTGCTGACGGTGGCCTGTCTGATTTTCCGGCGGCCTATTCTGTATCTGTTCGGTGCCAGTGATGCCACTTATCCCTATGCCGATCAGTACCTTTCTATCTATCTGCTGGGTACCATTTTTGTCATGCTGGGCCTGGGCATGAATGGCTTTATCAATGCTCAGGGATTTGGCCGGGAAGGCATGCTCACCATTTTGCTGGGGGCTGTGGTCAATATTCTGCTGGATCCGCTCTTTATTTTTGTTTTTAGGATGGGCGTGCAGGGTGCAGCCTTGGCAACGATTTTGTCCCAGATGCTGTCAGCGCTCTGGGTCATGCGGTTTCTCACGGGAAAGAAAGCCATCTTGCAGCTTCATGTCCGCAATATGCGGTTGAAGCTCCGTCTGGTGTGGGAAATTATCAGCTTGGGCACAGCTGGTTTCATCATGGCCGTTACCAATAGCCTTTGCCAGATTGCCTGTAATGCCATGCTGTACGCTTATGGCGGTGACCTGTATGTGGGTGTCATGACAGTGCTGAATTCCGTCAGGGAGTTGTTCAGTATGCCGCTCACCGGCCTGACCAATGGCGCTCAGCCGGTCATGGGCTATAACTATGGGGCAGGACAGAATGGCCGGGTGAAACAGGGCATCCGCTTTACAACGGTGTTGGGTGTCGGCTACTCTGCCTTGGCTTGGCTGGTGATTATGCTGTTTCCGGAACCCTTTATCCGGATCTTCAGTAGCAATCCGGATCTGATAGCTGCGGGCTCCTCTGCTTTGAAAATCTTTTTCTTCGGCTATTTCATGATGTCCCTGATGACCGCCGGACAATCCACCTTTATTGCGTTGGGAAAATCCTCCTATGCCGTGTTTTTCTCCCTGCTTCGGAAGGCAATTATTGTGGTGCCGCTGACATTGCTGCTGCCTCGCATTGGCGGACTGGGCGTCAATGGTGTCTTTTTGGCTGAGCCCATCTCTAATTTCATTGGCGGCAGTGCCAGCTTCATCACCATGCTGCTGGTAGTGTGGAGAAAGCTGGACGACCGGGAAACAAAACAAAAGGCGTGACGGTATATTTTCCCTTTCTTCGGGCAAACTCATGGTACAAGCCTGGAGAAAGGAGGAAATCTGATGAAATCATTCTCTGAGCCCCCCAAAAAATCCCATCTGATCGGTCTTTATCTGATTCTGGCTATGATTCTGGCAGCGATTTTGCTGTTGACAGCAGTGATCTGGATGCTGTTCAGGCAGCCCACAGAACCGGTGGAGGAACCGGCCTCCTTCTGTTATCAGCTGGGCGTCTATCAGGACCGGCTCGCAGTCTATACCAATGATCAGCGTCATCCGGCAGAGATCCTGGATATTCCAGTGGCCACTTTGCCAGAGGAGGATCAGCGGCTGCTGCAGGAGGGCATTCTGCTCCCCACCGAGGAGGCGCTGCGGCAGGCCATTGAAGATTTTACCTGACAAAAAGGGGAAGGCTTCAAGGTGCTTCCCGATAAGAAAACATCGTGGGGCAAGAGAGAAACGGTATAGCTTCGGCTATGCCGTTTTTCTTAT
>CALXFL010000202.1 GCA_944387515.1 uncultured Clostridia bacterium | reverse complement strand
TGCCATTCCCGGACTGGCGGCAAACGAGTACATCACCGCTATCCGGTTTGAGTTCGGGACAGTACAGGAGGGGTTTGCCAATGAAATGAACCCTGTGCTGGACGTGAATGTCCTGCCTGATCTGCCGGACGGATACCGGATTCAGAACAGCGTCACCATCAGCGGAAACTGCGACGGGGTGCCGGTGTATGACAGGGACTACTGGGTAACGGTCATTGTCCGGGTGCCCGACAGCCCGCTGCCCAAAACCGGAATTTGGGCGTAATGGTATGATTGGACTTTTGGATCAGCTCGCCGCAAAACATCACATCTTTATCTCTGATCTCCGGTTGCGTCCTGCCCTGCGGCAGGATGCGCTGGAAGATTTGCGGCAAATATCTCAGAAAGAACGGCATCCTCTCAGGGAATGGGAGGATGCCGTTTTGTATGTATCAGGCTGTGCAGTGCAGCTTGAAAGCTATGAACAGGTGGAGAACCTTCTGGAACAGTTCTCCCGGAAAGCAAGAGGTGAGTCATGAAAATTGTATTGGTGGAACCGGGTAAGGAAGCCCGTGCTGCGGAAATTTCCGGCAGCCTGGAATCCATGCAGCAGCTGGTGGGCGGCTTGATTCAGGCGCTGTATCCCTGGAAGGAACCCGTGGCTCTGGTCTGCAATGATGAGGGAAAGATACTGGGGCTGCCCTTCAACCGGATGCTGGAGGATTACGACCTGATTGCCGGTTCCTTTTTTATCTGCGGCATCCAGGGAGAAAATTTTGCCAGTCTGACGGACCAGCAGGTAAAAACCTATCTGGAAAAATTCCGTCGGCCCCAGATCATCTGCCGCACCCCAGCCGGCCTGGTGGTCAAAAGCTGCTCGGAACAGGAATATGCGGCACTTCATCAGCGGAGTCAGAAGCCTGTCCCTCCCGCAAAAAATCCAGAACGTTAAAGGAGAAATCATATGAATCAGTTTTATACCGCCGAATCTGTTACCGAAGGGCATCCGGACAAGCTGTGCGATCTCATCGCCGATAGTGTACTGGATGCCTGTCTTTGTCACGACGCTCTTTCCCGGGTGGCCTGCGAGGTGATGGTTTCCGGCAGGAACCTCATCATCGCCGGAGAAATCAACAGCCTGTGGAACCCGGACATTCCCCGGATTGCCCGGGAAGTGCTGACCCGGGTGGGCTATGATCCGGGATATTTTGTGATTCAGCCCTTTATCCGCCGCCAGAGCCCGGACATTGCGGCAGGGGTGGATCATTCGTTGGAAGAGAGGCAGGGGATTTCAGCCAATCTTCCCACCCTGCAGCTGGGAGCAGGCGACCAGGGCATCATGGTGGGATATGCCTGCGATGAAACGCCCGAGCTGCTCCCGTTGCCGGTGGTGCTGGCAAACCGGCTGGCGGCTTCCTTGACTCTGGCCCGGAAAAGCGGAACCATTCATGGCTTTCTGCCCGATGGAAAGACCCAGGTGACGGTGGAATATGACGGAGATGGAAATCCCATCCACCTGGACACGGTGGTGGTATCCGCTCAGCATCTGCCGGACCTGTCCTATGATGAACTCTGCTGGCAGTTGACCCATCATGTGCTGACGCCGGCTCTGGACGCCATTCCACCGGATGAGAATACCCGAATCCTTTTGAATCCTGCCGGAAGGTTTGTGGCGGGCGGCTCGGATGCCGATACCGGTCTCACCGGCCGGAAGCTGGCGGTGGATGCCTACGGGATTTTTGCCCCTGTGGGTGGCGGCTCCTTTTCCGGAAAGGATCCCACCAAGGTGGACCGGTCCGGGGCGTACATGGCCCGGTATATAGCCAAGAATATGGTGGCAGCAGGGCTCTGCGAAAAATGTCAGGTGACCCTCTCCTATGCCATTGGCAGAGCAGAGCCCGTCATGGTGCAGGTGGATACCTTTGGCACCGGGACGGCCTGTGCAGACGACTGTCTGGCAGATGCGGCAAGAATTGTCTTCGGCCTTACTCCCGCCGACATGATCCGGGAACTGGACCTGCTGACACCCCGGTATGCCCGGACGGCGGTTTACGGACATTTCGGCAAGCCGGACTTTCCCTGGGAACGGCTGGACCGGGTGAAGCTTTTGCGGATGGCGGTGATCTGATGCCTTATGTTACCAGAGAGCAGATTGCCGCTGCCAAGCAGATGTGCGCCATGGAATTTCTGCGGAAATATCGGCCAGGCGAACTGGTTCCCGGCGGCGCCAGGAATGAGTACCAGCTGAAGACCCACGACAGCTTCAAAATCAACGGAGAAACCAGCTTCTGGCATTGGAAAAGCCGGGACATCGGCGGAAGAACGGCTCTGGACTACCTCATCCATGTGGAGGGCATCGGATTTGTGGAGGCGGTCACCATGCTGTGCGGGGAGATTCCGGCCCAGCATCTGGTCCCATCTGCCCGGGTGGAGGAAAAGCCCTTTGTCCTGCCAGCTCCGTGTCCAGATAACCGGCGGGTTGTCGCCTATCTGACAGGCCGTGGCATCGACCGGAAGGTATTGGAGGCCTGTTTCCGGGCGGGGATTCTCTATGAGAGTGCAGACTACCACAACGCCGTATTTGTGGGGAAGGATGAAACCGGCGCTGCCCGGTATGCCTTTCTGCGGGGGACCTTTACCCACGGCAGGCCCTTCAAGGCGGAGGTGTCCGGCAGCGACAAGCGGTACTGCTTCTGTCTTCCGCCAAAAGGGGAATCCTGCCGGGCAGCAATCTATGAAGGGGCTGTTGACGTGCTGGCACATCTGACGCTGGAGCAAACGGCGGACAAATACCGGCTGTCTCTGGGCGGTATTTACGCCCCCAGGGAAGGCGAAACGGGAAGATTTTCGACTCCGCCCGCACTGGTTGCCTTTTTGTCCCGCCATCCGGAGGTAGAGGAGCTGGAGCTCTGCCTGGATAACGATTTTGCAGGCCGGTGGGCGGCGGAACAGATTGCCAAAGAGTTTTCGGAAAAATACCGTGTCATCCTGAATCTGCCGGATCGGGATGGATGGGATTATGCAGATCTGGCAGAAGAACGGCTTGCCCGATGCAGGGCAGAAATGGAACGTTAGGAGGAGTTCACGATGAATACAAGACGCCCCAGAATGGAGCTGATTGGAGCAGATGGCAATATTTTTGCCATCCTGGGCAGAGCCTCCCGGCTTCTGCGGGAGAACGGACAGGCGGAACAGGCAAAGGAAATGCATGACCGGGTCTGCCGGTGTGGAAATTATACCGAAGCCCTGTACATTGTCAGTGAGTATGTGGAAACCGAGCTGACTGGCTCCAAGCTGGTTTCCATGAAGAAGAGATCCGATTTGGAACGATAAGAAAGGAAGATGCCTCTGAATTCAAACAGCAAACTGTTACAGAACACCAATCCCATTGAACACCGGGGTGGAGATGGCTGGACCATCCTCCATGGGGATATGCTGAACATAATCCAGCGCTTTGAACCCGGTGTGTTTGATGCGGTCATTACTGATCCACCCTATGCCTCCGGTGGCTCCAGGCCCAATGAGAGAAACCGCACCACCAACCAGAAATACAGCAGCATGGATAAGGAAAACGCGCTGCCGGATTTTGACGGGGACCAGAAGGACCAGCGCAGCTGGACCAACTGGATGGTCCAGTGGCTGTCCGATGTGCGGAGAGTCTGCAAAGAGGGGGCGCCCATCTGCTTGTTTATTGACTGGCGGCAGCTTCCCAGCATGACGGATGCCCTTCAGTGGGCGGGCTGGATCTGGCGGGGAGTGGCCGTGTGGGACAAGCTCACTTCCCGTCCCCAGAAGGGACGGTTCCGCCAGCAGAGTGAATTCATTGTCTGGGGGTCCAACAGCACCATGCCGGTGAATCGTCCGGTGGGCTGTCTGCCGGGCGTGTTCCGGTATACCAACCCCCAGAACCGGATTCACGTCACCGAAAAGCCCTTGCAGCTTATGCGGGAGATTGTGAAAATCTGCGAGCCGGGCGGCCGGATTCTGGATCCCTTTGCCGGTGCGGGAACCACCGTGCTGGCGGCCCGGCTGGAAGGATACGAGGCAGTGGGGATTGAGGTCACCGACGCCTATTTCAAGCTGGGTTCCGACCGGGTGCAGTTTGAACTGGAAAATGCAGAGGCCCCAAAGCCCTGACAGCTATCCACCTGGATAGCCAGGGGAGATGATGCAGCAGGACAGGCTATCCCCATGGATAGCCTGCTTTGAGAAAGGATGATTCAAGTGGAAAAAGCGTTTGCGTATCTCTGTACTCCCGAGGGAACCTCCTCCCGGCTGCTCAAACAGTATTGCCGGAAGGTATTTGAACTGGGTTATATCCCCATCTGTTCTGCCCTGATAGAGGGACAGTATCTCACACTGGAAGACCTCGATGAAAAAAGGCATTTTCAGAA
>CALXFL010000201.1 GCA_944387515.1 uncultured Clostridia bacterium | reverse complement strand
CGCCGCATCCGGGCAGGGGGGTGAAGCCCAGCCGGACCTTTCCGGAGACCAGCGGGGTCAGCAGCTGGCGGAGGGGCGCCCCCTCCCCGCCGAAGACGTCCCAGCAGAGGGGGCCCCCGGGGGTCTGCTCCAAAATCACGACGGCATCATGCCGGGGCAGGTACCAGACCGCATCCCGCAGCATCCGGTGACAGTAGAACATGACCAGTTCCCAGTTGTCCGCCGTCAGAGCGGAAAAGGGGTTGCCCTTTTCCCAGCACCGCCGGAGGATGTTCTCCCCGCCCGGCGTATCCGGCCGGATGGGCAGGGCCTCGCCCTGGCGGTAGCCGTCCATGGGGGGCAGCACCCGCAGCTGGAACCCGGTCTCCCGGCCGGGGTGGAAGCCGAATTTCGGATAAAAGCCGGTCACGCCCTCGTGGGCGTAGAGGTAAAAGCCGTCACAGCGGCCCTCCCACCGGCGCAGCGTCTCGGTCATCAGCAGGCGGGCAAAGCCCTGTCCCCGGAAATCCGGGTGGGTCATAACGGTGCCCAGCTGGACAAACCGGAGGGTCCGGCCCTCCCAGCAAAAGCAAAGCGGGGTGGAAGAGACATTGGCCAGCACCCGGTCCCCTTCCACCAGGGCCATGGGCTGGTAATCTTCTCCCCACCATCCCCCCTGATACCAGGGAGAAAAGTCCAGGTCAAAGACCTGCCGGGCCAGCTGAAAAAAGCTCTCCCGCAAAACCGGATTGTCCCGAAGCCGGGTCACAATACGCATGGCGTTCTCCTTTCTGTAAACGGGGCGCCTCTGGCGCTTCCTCTCCCCGCCCCGAAGACAGCCAAAACCCCGCGAAAGAGGCTCTCCCGCGGGGTCGTGAACGTCAGGATCGGGTTACTGATGCAGCTTCCACAGCATGGCGGCGCCGATGGTGCCGGCATCGTTGCCCAGAACGCATCTGCGCAGCTCGCAGGTGGGCTGGCCGGGAATGGAGTAAGCCTCCTCGGACATGATCTTTCTCAGGGGAGCCAGCAGAGTCTCGCCCTCCTTGCAGATACCGCCGCCGATGAGGATAACCTCCGGCTGGAAGATGTTGACATAGTTGGCCAGTGCACTGCCCAGGTAGGCGATGTACTTATCCACCACAGCGGTGCCGGCCTCGTCGCCCAGCCGCATGGCGTCAAAAGCGGTCTTGCCGTTGACCTCCTCCAGAGTGGGGGCAACCTCCCACAGCCTGGAGCCGGGGTTGGCCTCCATGGCCAGACGGGTCATCTTGATCAGACCGGTAGCGGAGGAGTAAGCCTCGATGCAGCCCTTTCTGCCGCAGGTGCAGGGCCAGCCGTTGTACTCGATGACCATATGGCCCAGCTCACCGGCGAACTGGTTGAAGCCGGTGTAGATCTTGCCGTCGATGATGATGCCGCCACCGACACCGGTTCCCAGGGTTACCACCACGGCGTCCTGGACACCGGCAGCTGCACCGGCGAGAAATTCGCCGTAAGCGGCCACGTTGGCGTCGTTCTCCAGATATACCGATGTATGCAGCCGTTTCTCCAGATATTCCTGCAGGGGAACGTTGACAAAGCCCAGGTTGTTGGCGTAAACCACCAGACCGGTCTTGCTGTCCACGGCGCCGGGGGTGCCCACACCCACCGCAGCGATATCGTCAATGGTCAGGCCCAGCTCGGCCATGGCCTTGCCAGCGCACTCTGCCATCCGGTCAGCCAGGCCCTCCGCGTCGCCGTCCACCTGGGAGGGGATGCTGGCCTTGGCCAGGATGTTGTACTGCTCGTCCACCACGCCGGCCTTGATAAAGGTACCGCCAAGGTCGATGCCTACATAGTATTTCATGAAATACACCCTTCTTTCCTCTGCGGAGAAAACTCTGCCGCAGCAGTCTTTTGTGATTTATGTCAGAGTAGCTCAGCGGATGTGCCGTTGCTTTTCCCGCCGCCGCTCCTGTACATACGCTTCAAAACGTTCCCCGTCCAGATTGAGAATCCGGTCCTTGGGGTAGCCCACCTGCTCCACCAGAGAAAGCGCGTGGTCATACCGGCCGATGGCATCGGCAAAATGGGCGTCTGCGCTGAGGACCACCGGCACCTCATACTGCTTGCAGAGGGCCAGGATGCCTGCGCAGCGTTCCACACTCTCGGGCACCGCCCGGGCGCTGAGCTCGTTGACCTCTACCACCTTGCCATGCCCGGCGAAAGCCTTGATGACCGGCTCCCAGTCAAAGAAGAACTTGCCCCGTCCACAGTGGCCGATGACGTCCACAAAGGGATTCTTGGCCAGATTCTGGTAGGCAGCGTTGACCGCCTCCCGGTCCCCGGGGGAGAACTCGGGCAGGTGGATGCTGGCAATCACCCAGTCCAGCCGGGACAGCAGCCCATCGGGCAGGTCCACCCGTCCGGCAGCGGACATAAGGTTCAGCTCGGCGCCCCGGTAGAGGCGCACCCCCATCATCTGGTCGGGCAGG
This sequence comes from uncultured Clostridia bacterium, assembly GCA_944387515.1. Taxonomy (GTDB): domain Bacteria; phylum Bacillota; class Clostridia; order Oscillospirales; family Ruminococcaceae; genus Faecivivens. Next base: position 1,918 of record CALXFL010000201.1, on the reverse strand, counting down.
GATTTGAGGTTTTCAAAGTAGTAAACCGGCGCCCCGTCAAACAGCTCGGGCGCATGGTCGGTGACGCACAGCCCCTTCATGCCCCGGGCAGCGGCCACCATTACATTCTCCATCAGGGTGGAGTAGGCGTGAGCACTCACCGAGGTATGGCAGTGGGTTTCCACCGCCACCGGGGACTCTATGCCGTCCGCCAGCAGATTCATCAGTTCCATATCAGTAATCCCACTCCCTGACATCCTCTGTCGGTGTGGGCGTGACAGGCATTCCCAGGTTGGCCAGCAGCTCCTGGGCGGCGTTGTAGCCCATCTTCTTCTGGCGGTTGTTCATGGCGGCAACCTCCAGGATGATGGCGAGGTTACGGCCGGGCTTGACCGGGATGGTAAGAGAGGGAATGTTGATGCCCAGCAGGGTGGTGTATTCGTTGTCCATGCCCATCCGGTCGTAGACCTTCTCGGGATCCCAGTGTTCCAGCTTGACGATCATGTCAATTTTCTCGGTGGTCTTGACCGAGCCCATACCGAACAGCCGGCGGGCGTTGATGATACCGATGCCCCGCAGCTCCATAAAGTGGCGGATGTTCTCGGGAGAGGAGCCTACCAGCGTCTTGTTGGACACCCGGCGGATCTCCACCGCGTCGTCTGCAATCAGCCGGTGGCCACGCTTGACCAGCTCGATGGCGGTCTCACTCTTGCCGACGCCGCTGTCGCCCAGAATGAGCAGACCTTCGCCGTAGCACTCCACCAGTACGCCATGCCGGGTGATCCGGGGCGCCAGCTCTACATTCATAAAGGCAATCATCGCCACCATCAGGTTGGTGGTGGATTCCTTGGTACGCACCACCGGCACGCCATGCTCCTGGGCGGCGGACAGCAGCTCGGGGAACACATCGGAGCCCCGGGTGATGATAATCAGCGGCACCTTGAGGGCGCACATCCGGTTCATCCGCTCCTGCAGGACATCCTTGGGCAGATCTTCCAGATAGGCCATCTCCATCTTGCCCAGAATCTGGATCCGGTCGGCGTCAAAATATTCGTAAAATCCGTTAATGAAAAGGCCGGGACGGTTCACATCGCCGGAAGAAATGGCAATATCAGCGGGGTCTCCGGGGAGATAGACGCTTTCCAACGAGAATTCTTTGATGATCTTGGCCAGTGAAACACTGTATTTCGAGACCATGCACAACTTCCCCTTTCTCTCAGGCTTTGATTTCACTACTCATTATACTACAAGGCCGGCAGGGTTGGCAAGCCGGGAACGGAATCTTTTCCACCGAAAACCGCCGTCATTTTGGCCGAAAATTTTCCGCTCCTTTTGACGGGTCAGAGCGGCGGCGGAAAAGGGCGCGGGTGCGGGCGGCAGCCCGCTCCCGGCGGACAGCTGTCTCCTCTTCATCCACGCTCCATTCCTCTCCCTGGCGCCGGAGGACATCCCCCTCCGACACGCCGTCGGGCAGCCGGGACAGGGGCAGCAGCTGCTGCTGCCCCGCCTCGTTCTCACAGACCGCCTGCTCCCCTTCCAGCCGGTCCACCGTCCACCATTCCATCCGCTTCACCTCTCGGAAGAAATCTGCATCTCACTGCCGTCGGTGGTGACGACGATGCTGCCGTTTAAGTCGGTGCGCCAGACCTCTGCATCGAGACTGTCCAGCAGGGACAGGGTCTCTTTGTGGGGATGGCCGTAGGAGTTGCCCTCCCCCACCGTGATGACAAAGACCGCCGGGTCCACCGCCTCCACAAAGGCGCGGCTGGACGAGGTGGAGCTGCCGTGATGGCCCATCTTCAGCAGGTCCGCCGAGACGTCCACCCCGGCCTCCAGCAGGTCCCCTTCGGGGCCCTGCTCCATGTCGCCGGTAAAGAGGAAGGAGGTGTCCCCGTAGGTGAACCGGGTCACCAGGGACATATCGTTCAGGTCGTCGTAG
>CALXFL010000200.1 GCA_944387515.1 uncultured Clostridia bacterium | reverse complement strand
CGAGATGGAAACGGATTCCTCCTGAGCAAAGGCGCTCATCATACTGAGGAACATCTCATTTCCCATCACACCGGTATTGATCCGTTCCTTTTCAAAGAATACCGTCACATCAAGTTTTTTCAATTCCCGTACCGTTTGGATACAATCCTGGGCATTCCGGGCGAACCGTGATACCGATTTGACCAGAATCCGGTCAATTTTTCCCTGTCTGCAATCCCGCATCAGCCGGAGAAAGTCCTCCCGCTTCTCGGTACGGGTTCCGGTGATGCCCTGATCGGCGTAGATATCCACAAACTGCCAGTCCTCATGTGCCTGAATAAACTGGGTGTAGTATTTCACCTGGGCAGAGAAGGAATTCCGCTGGTCTGCAGAATCACTGCTGACACGGGCATAGGCCGCCACCCTCAGCTTTTCTGCCATCTGAATCGTGACGGGCTGAATCACCCGGACTTCTGGCATACTCAATCTCTCTTTTCCTTTGACAGTAATGCCGACCACTATCGGCAAGGACAACATTACCACAATATCATGTAGAAAGCTATTATGATAACTACTGAATATGGGTATTCATATGACAGCATAACTGACAATCAGGCCTGTCCGGCTGGCAGATCATCTGAACGTGAAGCATTTCTTTCTGCTGTAAAATACTCCGGACTTTTCTTCTCCCGGATAAACGCTTCTACATCCTGTATGGACTGTGTCACCGGCATCGTCGGCAAAGCGTCCATCATTGCCTGATGATACCGCCCGCCAGGAACAGCCCGGTAATCCAGAACACTGATAACACAGGTGTCCGTTTCGGTACGGATAGCCCGTCCAAACCCCTGCCGCAGCTTTTTCTGCATCTCCGGGAGAATGACAGCCTGGATGTATTCCTGCAAAGAGGCGTATTGCTCCCGCTCCGCTTCGCTCAAGGGATCCGAAATCGGAAAGGGCAGTCGCACCAGTATCAAAGAGGACACCATATCCCCCGGAAAATCCACTCCTTCCCAACAGGAACCAGCGGCAAACAAGACCGCATTCCGCATATCCTTGAACTGCCGGACAATCTCCTGCGAATTCCGCCAGACTGTCAGCAGTGGAAATGGCAGCAGATCTTTGATCTGCCGGGAAACTGTCCCCATAAGAGCATAGGAGGTAAACAGTACCAGCGTATGTCCCCAGCAAGCCCGTACCAACCGGACAATCTGTCCTGCCAGATATGCCGCCTCCTGTTCACTGCTCATTTGAAACTTAATCGCACAGTCCGGAAGATATAGCAGGCAGTTTTGCTCATATGGAAAGGGAGAAGCGGCAGAAAAGGTACTTACACATTCCTTCTCCCACAATCCCATCACCTGCCTGGTCCGGTCAAAACGGTTGCCGGCAAGCAGAGTTCCGGAGGTGAGCAGCATGGGGAGCTTCCGCTCCCATAAGGCCTGTCCAAGTTCCGTGGGAATTTTCCGGCTGGCGGCGCATAGGGTGGGGACCCCTTCCTTGTCATACCGCACAAAAAGAATGTACCGTTGGTTGCCGTCGTAAAAAAGGTGAAGAATTTGTTCCGCTTGTTCCAGCCGGTGAACAAACCACCGGGATACGGTGTCCCGCTTTTTCAGCCGAGTGCACATAGACAGAATGGAACAAAGGGCACGTTTTCGTTCCGGTGTCAGCTGGAACGGAATCCTTTCCCGATCCGCTTCCTGTTTTTTCAGGGTTGCAAACAGATGGTCAAACTGTCCTTGAAGCTGGAGAGCGGTATAAGAACAGCTGTCTTCAACCAACAGCGTACAAAGATCATGCGCATCCTCCATGGAAAAGGCCTTCCCATACATCTGTATGGCGGCTTCCGGCAGCTTATGGGCTTCATCCACTACCAGAACCCCAAAATCCCTGAGAAGGGGCGGTAAGCCCTGTGTCCGGTGAATAGCATCCGCCAACAGGTAGTTGTGGTTACAGATAAGAATGTCTGCATCCCAGGATTTCGCCAGATAGCAGTGGTACCGGCAAAGGTTCTGCCGGGGACAGCTTCGGGGGCAGTATTTGGGAACACGGACCTGCCGCCGGTCAAATCCGCTTAATTCCGGCACTGTATCCAGATCCACTGTGGTGCGCAAAGAAAACAGTGCCTTTTTTTGTTCTGCGTTCTTTTTCTTGTCCCGTATCGCATGAAGCCGGATACCCAGGCGTTGGTCACAGACAAACCTTTCCTTGCCTTTCCGGATCGTCGCACGGACAGGCCTGCTGAGCAGTTTGTTTTCCACAAAAACCTGAGACAGAAAAGGCAGATACTCCTGAACGATGGCTTGCTGTAACGCCACGCTGGAGGTAGAAATCACGATGGGCTGAGGATTGACAGAAGCGTTCTGCCACAGAATGCAGGCGATAAGATAGGCGTAGGTTTTGCCGATTCCAACACCTGCATCACAAAGGGCGATCCGGTTTTGAAACAAGGCATCCAGCATGGCGTGGCTGAGGGAGAGCTGTTCCTCCCGGACAGCCATGCCATGTTGCGGCAGGAAAACCCGGAAAATTTCTTCCAGCCGGTCGTGTATCTGAGATGGGAGCATAAAACATTCCTCCTGAAAAATTGATGGCAAAGTAATACGGCGCAGGTAATTCTGCGCCGCACGGATTTGCCGTCAATTCATAACTGCGGCAATCTGAATGAAAAAGTAAAAATGTGCTTGTGCCGTATTTGCAGCGTGCGCCCCGGCACCAAGGGAACTCTGCAGGCAGGCGTGAGGCCGTTCACTGGTTTTCCAAAGGTCTTGCTGATTACAACCCAAGGTCAGCCAACCTGTCTGACGTGCAGGCAAACGATGCTGTGTATCATTATCCCCCACCCGAAGTCATGGCAAAATCTGCGCTCCAATCCAAAGAGATGATCCTGGCGCTTTTTCATTGCTCGTCCTGGCAGGAACGTACCCGCAGAGCTGGTATGCTATTGTCAAAATTCCCGAAAGGCCTTGAACCTTTCACTATATAGCCGCTGAGAAAGGTTCAGATATAACCCATTTCAAAAATACTTTTTCAATTTTTTTCTGAGACGATAAAGACGCATGTTTATGGCATGCACATCTGCCGCCAGCATACGGGCAATTTCCTTGTTGCTGTATCCCTCCAACTTCAACAGGATAATCTGGAGCGTGTTCCTGTCTGTCGATTGAAGCAGCTGAAAAAGCTGAACGTTCTCAATATTGTCCAGCAAGGATTCGATCGTTACAACGGGCAAATCCATATCCGTTGCGGCCGTCCACTCTAGGTATGCAAGCCATTCTTCCCACCGTTCCAAAAACCTGCGTTCACTCTTAAACTGTGCCCAGTCATATGTATGGAGCTGCTGGATCGTGTCTTCATCCACGCCCAGCTCCCGTAGCTTCTTTTCCTCTGCTGCTTTCCATCTGAGCCATTCTTTTTCGGCTCTTGCTTTGTTATATGCCATAAAAAATCCTCCGATCAATCTGAATTTGTTTTCATTCAGATTGCCGGAGGCGGCGCACGGGCACGGTATAGTTGAATCCATACTTTTGGAATGTCGAAAAATGTCGAGAAAAAAAGGCAATGTTGAAAAATAGCTATCTCACAAAATAATGCATAAGAATCAGCCACAAAAGAAGCTGCTTTTGCTTGCTTTTGTGGCCGATTCTTCTTATCGTTCATGAGGTGAAGATTATCTTTGAAATTTTAGGAAACGGTGCGAAATGAACCTGAATACGATCATCTGTTCTCAAAGAGAACCAGCCAGCTGGAGCGCCATAATCGTGAACGACGAAGTCTCCAACGCCATTCTGAAACGTGCGATCAAGCATTGCAGCGTGGTGATTAAGCCCATAACAAGCACCTAACCCATACTGCCGATAACGGCGCTCAGACACCGTTGGACACCGCACCAGCTACTGCTAAGCACCGCAGAATACATTTTAGCCTGATGCACTGTGGCTACGCCACTTGGGGAATGTTATAATATTTTGCGTAAATATGAGGTATAAAAAGGTAGAAGAACGCCAACTTTTCTTGTAAGATAGTGTTACCACACAACCACTTCAAGAAAAGAACGGCCCCCTTCTATGAGAAAGTATATCACAAAATTAGCAGAAGCAATATTATCTGGTAAAAATTTAGATGAAATTTTTCACCAGAAGATTGAAAACGCAATCAACATGCTGCTGATGAAATACTTTTTTCTGAAAGTACCCCATCGCATCCACCTCACCCCCATTCTCTCTCACTTCAAAATGCAGATGGCTGCCGGTAGAGTTTCCTGTATTGCCTACCAGCGCAATTACCTCCCCTTGCTGCACCTCCTGTCCCTCTACCACGAAGACGGCCAGGCAGTGGGCATACAGAGTTTCATAGGTTTCATTGTGCTGGATTTTAACATAATATCCGTAGCTTTCTCCCCA
>CALXFL010000199.1 GCA_944387515.1 uncultured Clostridia bacterium | reverse complement strand
GGTGCTGAAAGCGGCCCGGGAGACCGGCCGCCTGCTCACCGTAGAGGAGCACAGCGTCATCGGCGGTCTGGGCAGCGCTGTCTGCGATGTTGTGGCAGAGAAATGTCCTTGTGTCGTCAAGAAGATCGGCGTACAGGATACCTTCGGTATGTCCGGTCCTGCGCTGGAGCTGCTGAAGAAGTTTGGACTTTCTGCTGATCATATTGTTGAGACGGTCAAGGAAATGATGGGCCGTTAAGAACAACTGGAATGTGAACCCCCCGCTGTCTGAAAAGGCAGCGGGGATTTTTTACAGGCAGTAGAGGGAGTAGGGTGCCTGTCTGGGATTTCCATTATACTCCCGATAAAGTGAGGCCGGTTTTGCCTGAAATGGCACTTCGAATCAGCTTCTTTGTGAGATCAGGCACATCCTGTCTCAACAGAACTTCTTCCACATCCATCCAGAGTGCTTCGCTATTTTCCTGATGATCACTTCTTGCTTCACCGGAAACGTATCTAGCCCGAAAGGCCACATACCAGTCCTGTACATGAAAGCGAATGCCACGGATGAGCTTATATGCCCAATCCGATATTTTCCTTGTCCCCCATGTAATTTCCTTTGTTGGGAAATTTTTCCAAAACAAGACTTTGAAAGACCGGTGAGAACCCATAGTCAGTAAGGCTGGAAACCGGAACAAACCTGACGTCAGAGATAGGATTTTCGTCTTTTTCGTTGGTTGGCAAGGTGATCGTTCCGCCAAGTCTTGAGACTGAAAATGTAACATGAACGACTTTATGTGCAGAAAATTTTACGTCGCAGAGATACAGCAGTTCCTGAACCTTTACCTTCAATCCAGTTTCTTCCCAGAATTCCCGCTCCAGCCCTTCCTGAAGGGTTTCACCCTGTTCCAGACGTCCTCCGGGCAAGGACCAGGTCCGGCTTGCTGCTCAATTTCTGCTGCACCAGAAGAATGGCGTTGGCCTCTATCAGGATACCTGTTACCCGGATCTGAAATTTGTATTTTATACGGTTATCCTCAACATGAAGTTACTGATTTTTATCAGTATATGCTGTATTATTTGCGCCCCGTTTGACTAGATAATTTACTATTTTGTCTAAAATAAATTTTCCGCCTCTTTTAAACCACTTATCGTTACCAAATAGTTTTACCAAGTATGGGCTAACCGTATAATAAAGGCAAATAAACACTTTTCCAATAGATGTTTTATCAAGATAATTGTCCCGAAACCTTCGCAAAACCCATACTTGTGGACAATCATATGAGCCATATACACACGTAGCGATATAGCAGCCTTGTTTTGTATAGTATTTGCCATATCTGCTTCTTCCCCTATAATATCCTCCCGATTTATATTTATATCTATGATATCTCATTTTTTAACACCTCAATTATTATATAATTTTTTAAATCTCCTCTTCAAATTTATACAAAAAAAGAGAGAACCAACTTCCGCTGATTCTCTCTTTTGGTTGCGGAGGCTGGATTTGAACCAACGACCTTCGGGTTATGAGCCCGACGAGCTACCGAGCTGCTCCACTCCGCGATATTCTGTTGCACTCGCTTGGTGCTCTATTATAATACCACACCTTGGGAGGAATGTCAACCCTTTTTTGAGATTTTTTGAAAAATCCAAAAAGAGGTTCAGTACTGGAAAAAGGGCCGCCGAAGCGGCCCTTTACCTTTATTCTTATTCCTGGAAGAAGCGCTGATAGCCCAAACCATTTTGGAAGATCTGTTCCAGTACCAGACAAGCTGCACCATACATGGTATTTTCAGTTCCGAACCGGGCAGCGGTGACCACAGGAACATCGCTCTCCAGATGGGCTGCCAGACGGGAGAAGCAGTATTCGCGCAGTTCCTCTCCGAAGCCGGACAGGCCAGCATCCAGAATCAGGGCTTCAGGATGGGTAGCCAGGCAGAGATTTGCTACCATGTCCATCAAAGGAGCGAAAAGATCTGCCAGCATGGCATTGGCGGCGGGATTGTCCTTGCAGGCAAACCGCACGTCAGACAGATTGCGGCATTCTGCGCCCAGGGTCTCCCGGCAGCGGCGGAACAGGATAGGCTGGCTGATGACATCGGCCAGCCGGCCACCGCCGATGCGGCTCATCTGTCCCAGGGGTACGCAGCCGTCAGGGCCGCCCAGCATGGTGCCATTGACCACGATACCGGCGCGGATTCCGCCGTCGATGGAAGGTGCAGGGCCCAGAGCGCCCATGGACAGGCAGATATAGTTAGTATAGTTGGTGAACCGGCTGATAACGGTGGCATCGGCAGCCACATCAGACATGGCAAATACCGGCAGGTTCATCATTTCACTCAGCTGATAACCTACAGAGCTGTCCCATCCTGTGCCCAAGGCCATACCAATGCCCAGCAGGGGCTGATCCAGCGGTTCCATCAAAGAATGCAGAATAGTAGACAGACTTTCTGCTGCATTGCCCGGCTCCAGCTGACGGATGGACTGATTGAACAGCTTTAATTCCATAGAAAAGACACCGGCATAGACTTGGCGTCCAGTCATCCAAAGTCCTGCAATAACCGGTGCTTTTTCAGAAAAGCACAGTCCGGTCAATTTACGTCCCGCTCCGGGTTTTTCTACGCCGGTTGCACGGGTCTCCTTTACCATACCGCTGCGGATCATTTCCGCAATGATATTGGATACTGTCATTTTAACCAGACCCATTCGTGCAGAAATTTCTGTTCTGGAAATACCTGGTTCTGTGCTGAGAAGCCGCAGAACCTGCTGACGATTGGCTCTTTTTGTTGTGTCTCCGTTCATACCGACGATTTTCATGTAGCAGTCCCTCCAGTGCTGGGTTGTAAATGTGTTGATTAAGAGTGTTGCACTACAATCTTCCTTATTATAGCATATATCTGATGGGGTTTTTATAAATCACATACAGTTTCAAATAATCTTTAAAGTATAAAGTTGATAAACTAATTATTTTCTGGTTATTATAACATAATAGCTTTTATATTTGCCATTATTTTGGTTGGAATTTCCACAAAATGAAAATTTTTGTTGCATAATGGAAAAAGGTGTGTTACACTCATGCTGAAAGGTGGGATTTTGATGCTACCATCATCCTTACAGGCGGTACTCGAAAAGGCTGCCGACCGGCTGAAAGACCAGCCCCATTTGCTGGAAACCTTCCAAAACGCTTTTGTCAGCACCATTGATACGACCTGGAAACAGCTTCCGGATGGCGAGAGTTTTGTGATTACCGGAGACATACCTGCCATGTGGCTGCGGGATTCCTCGGCACAGGTGCGCCATTATCTTCCTTTTGTCAAAGAGGATGAAGAGCTGAGAAAACTGATTGAAGGATTGATTGCCCGCCAGATGCGGTGTATCCTGTTGGATCCCTATGCCAATGCCTTCAATGAAGAGGCTAACGGCAACCGTTGGTGCGAGGACAGAACACAGCATCTTCAGATGGTCTGGGAGCGAAAATATGAGGTGGACTCCCTCTGTTATCCCGTTCAGCTGAGTTATCTCTACTGGAAGGAGAGCGGTTCTTCGGCTATCTTTACCCCATCCTTCCATCGGGCAATGGATACCGTTGTGGAGACCTTCCGCACCGAGCAGCGTCACTTTGAGCGTTCTCCCTACCGGTTTATCCGTCCGGAGGAAAACTGCAACGGCCTGGAGCAGGAGACCCTTCAGAATGACGGCATGGGAATGCCAGTCAATTATACCGGTATGACCTGGTCGGGCTTCCGTCCGTCGGATGATGCCTGCACTTTCGGGTATCTCATTCCCTCCAATATGTTTGCGGTGGTCATTCTGGGATATCTGGCCGAGATGGCAGAAGCCGGTTTTGGGGATCAGCTTCTTCGAGATAAGGCGCTGCGGCTGCGGCATGAAATTGACTACGGCATTCGCCACTATGCCATCTGGCGCCATCCGGTCTACGGTCCCATTTACGCCTATGAAACTGATGGCTTTGGTAATTATACCCTGATGGATGACGCCAATGTACCCAGCTTGCTCTCCATTCCCTATTTGGGATACCGATCAGCGGAGGACCCCATCTATCAGAATACCCGCCGGTTTATTCTCAGCAAAGAGAATCCCTACTACTATGAAGGCACCGTTGCCCGGGGCATAGGAAGTCCGCATACTCCGGAAAACTACATTTGGCATATTGCCCTTTCCATGCAGGGACTTACTGCTTCCACCCGGCAGGAAGCGGAAGAGATGATCGGGTTGATTCTCTCTACCGATGCGGGCTGTGCCCGGATGCACGAGGGATTTGATGTCAACGATCCCAGCCAGTTTACCCGGCCCTGGTTTGCCTGGGCGAATAGCCTGTTTGCTGAACTGGTGTATAAAACTTATCTGGCAGATTGACCGGAACAAAAAAGGATTGCCGCATCTTGCGGCAATCCTTTTTTCGTAGAGCCTATGACAGCTCTGCCTGGTAATCCTCTACCGTGAGA
>CALXFL010000198.1 GCA_944387515.1 uncultured Clostridia bacterium | reverse complement strand
ACGCCAGGAGGTGACGGTATGTTTCAATCGAAGCCATGCTGCCATCTCCCTGTCTGGGCCGTCCTGCGGATGGGTGCGTTCTGCGCCCTGTCTGCCGGACGGCCTTTTGGTATCTTCTGAAGGAGTGATCAACATGCTGCCCTGTCAATCCACCTGTCCTGTTTACCGGGAGGGCTGCCACAAAACCTGTCCCCGCTGGTCCCGTTTCCTTGAAACCCAGCAGGCCCAGCGGCAGAGCAAGAAAGCGTACCTGCAATTCTACAACGCCCGCTGCTCCCAGGAGCTGCATCAGTACCTGGCGATGCAGGCACGGTACATAAAAAGGTAGCATGCTGCCCGTAAGAACGAAAACGGAGGCCACAGGGCCTCCGTTTTTCATATCCTCAGCCCAGCACATACTCCACGACAATACAGCCCGGGCTGCCCGACTGGCCAATGCCGCCGCTGTTTCTGGCGCCACCGCCGCCCCCTCCTGCGCCCATGGCCAGACTGAAACAGCTGGGATTGTAGGGTGACTGGCCGTTGATGGTGGTGTTCTCCCCCTGAAACGCTCCTACCCCGTAACCGGAATGAAGGTACTGGGGCAGGTTCTCCCAGTCGGTGGCAGCGCCGTTGCCGCCCACGGCGCCCGTGCCGGAGGCCGCCAGTCCGCCATCCTCTCCCGGAAAGCCGTCATGGTTCTCGTCTCCGCCGCTGGCCGTGCCTGCCGCACCGCCCTTTCCGGGGGTGCCCGCTGCACCGAAGCCGCCGTTCTGTCCCCGGGTGGCCTCCATCACCAGCTTGCTGTCCTTGATAATCCGGCTGCTGGAAATGGTTACCTGCATCCGGTAGGTCTCGCCGGCGGTCAGCGTCAGGGTCTTGGCACACCAGCCGCCGCTTCCACCGCCCCCACCGCCTGCGTTGGGCTTGGACTGGCCGCTGGTGTAGACGCCGTTGCCGCCTGTGCCGCCCCGGCCAATGCAGATCAGCCGGTAAAGGCCGGTGGAGGGCACCGTCCACATCTCGGTCTCCCGGAAGCCCTTGCAGAGGGCGTAGGTTCCGGCCGGGAACGAGCTGCCGCCCCCGGCCGCCTTAAAATTTACCGTCTTGTTCCCGGTGTCCAGCACCCCGGTGACAATGCCCCCGGCAGAGAAGAAGCCCTCCCCCGGCTGGCTGCCGTCGGGCAGGCAGGCCGTGTAGGCGGTGCCGTCCACTGTGAAGCTGTTTCCGCCGGCAAAGGCGGCGTCCGCTGCAAACTGGAAGGGCACCAGCCCCGTCCGCTCTCCCAGGCCGGTGAGGGCGTGGGTGGTTCCTTCGGTGGTGCAGGTGAGGGTCAGGATGGCGGCCTCCCGCAGAGGAGAGAGTGCCTCCTCCAGTTCGCTCTGCTCCACAAAGAGGGCGCTGGGGTCCAGCTGGGCCGTGACTGAGGAGGCCTCGCCCACCGCCACTGTCAGCTGGATGACCCGCTCGTCCAGGGTGGCTTCACCGGCGCCGGGAATGTAATCCCCCTCAGCACCGGTGTTGCCGTAGGCGTAGAGCACCTGGGCTTCGGTGTCGGGATCCCTGGCCATCAGGCCGATCTCCCGCCAGAAGAAGCCCTCCTCCACCTCCCCGAACCGCAGCACGCCCTTGACGGTCACCTGACCGCTGCCGGGAATCAACCGGGAGATGGGCAGGGTCATTCTGGGGCTGATGACGGCGGTCACCGCCGTCAGGCTGCCGGTGTAGGCGCTGTCGCCCATCACCAGACTGAGAAACCGGATCTCGCTGCCCGAAAGCCCCTTGGCCAGCAGGTCCATTCCTTTTTGGGTAATACTCAGCTGAAACGCTGCCATAACTTCCCTCCTGTCAGGTCGTGAGCATCAGCCGCTGAGACACCTGAAGCACCGCCCCCGCATAAAGGGACAGCACCTCGGCCTGGCTGACGCCGGTATACAGGCTCATGTTGGCGGGAATCATCTCCCGCAGCTCGGCGGTAAGGCCGCTTAGAACATCCGCGCCCCCCTCGTCCACCTCCACCGTCACCGAAAAGGCGGCGGCGTCAATCTCCACCGAAAAGCCGTCCTCCCGCCCGAAGGCGGCGGCCAGCTGGCGGCGGAGCTGTTCAGCGGTGTAGGGCCGCAGGCCGGTAAGCCGGGAAATCAGCCGGAACTGGCGCTGGGCCTCGGTTCCGGCGGGGGTCAGGCCCACCATCTCCTCCCACCGGGCCAGCAGCGCGCCCCGGGCCTCCCGGGGAAGCACCGCCACCGGAAACTGGCTGATCTCACCGGCAAGATGGGTCATCAGGGGGTCCAGCGCCTCCCCCAGCGCCCGGTATTCCGCCACCGGCTGAAGGAGCTGGGGCAGGTCGTCCAGATATGCCATATGGTTTCCTCCCTTCTCAGCTGCCCACCGTCAGCACGCACTGCTCCGGGTCCAGCACCGGCACGGCGTCCTCGTCCAGCAGGAGGTTTTCCGCCTTGCCGTTGATGGTGATGTCCCGGACGTCGGTGATGCCCTGGGCGGTGAGGATCCGGCTGGTAAGCGCGCTGATTCGCAGCTCCACCGGGGTGTTCTCCCAGTCCTGCCGCAGGGACAGCAGATACCCCTCCAGCACCGCCAGCACCCGTTCCCGGGCCAGCTCGTCGGTGATGCCCTGGGTCACCAGGGTGGCGGAGATGGCGACGGTGACGGCGGCAGCCGGCTCCACCGTCACGGTGTGGCCGATGGGCGCCAGGCCCAGCCCCTTGCCCGGCTCGGGGCAGATTTCCTCCCGCACCAGGGAAAGCACCGTTTCCTCCGCCGGGAGAAAGCGGCTGTCCAGCAGTACCAATCCCACCGTGCCGCCACCATTCACCACCGGCTGCACCCGCACGGCCCCCACGCCGGAGATCGCCCGGACGTTTTCCTGGTAGTCGGCAATGTTGCCGCCGAAGGCAGGCGCCGCCAGCCGCTGCCGGAGACGCTGGCGCAGGGATTCATCGGTCTCCTGCTCCTCGCCGGGAATCAGCACGTCGGTCAGGGTGGCGGAGCCGAAGTCCTGAAGGTAATCCGCCGGGAGCAGGGCGCCGGTCACGGCGTTACCGGCCTCGCCGGGGGTCTCGCACCGGAGGGAGGCCGCCCCCTCCTCCAGCAGCTCCTCCACCACGAAAAACAGCCCGTCCAGATAAAACCGCATCCCCACCGGCAGGGTGAAGGGCTTGCCGCTCTGGGAGAGGAAGGTTCCCTTCCGTAAAGCGGCGCCGGCGGGCTTGCGGACGATGCCGTACTGACCGGCAAGCCGGTCCAGATAGCTGCCGGCGGCGGTGTCGGCAAAGAGCAGGTCGTAATAGTCGCCCAGGGTGACGTAGGCCTCTGCCAGCCGCAGGCAGGCGGGGCCGAGGGCGGTATAAATCAGGCTCCCCTCCCGCTTGTCCAGCTGGTCGGGAAGGGCGGCGAGACACTGGGCCATCAGCTCCTCATAGCCGGGAAACGTCATGGCGGTGGCTGCCAGTTGGGTCATGTGTTCCACGCTCCTTTCAGGGTCAGAGGGTGAGGGTCATCTGCTGTTCGCCCTGACTGGTGGTCATCGTGAAGGTGATGGCCACCTGGCCGTCCAGCTGGGTGAACTGAAAATCCGACACCCGGGTAATGCGGTCGTCCTGGGAAAGGGCCTCGGTAATGAGGGTCGGGGCGGCGGCGGAGAGATAGGCAAAGTCCCGGCCGATGAGGGATTCCAGCTCGTGGCCGTAGCCCGGTGAGTAAATCAGGTGCTGGAACCGGGGAACCGAGAGGGCCAGCATCGCCGCCTGACAGATGGCGTCCTCGCCGGAGAGAGAGCCGCTCACCCGGCCATGCTCCAGGTCAAGCCGCCAGGTTTCATTGCCGGTGACCAGAGTGGGGGCGGAGGCGGGGGTGGGAAGTAACGATTCGGTCGCCATGGTCAGACCTCCTCTATGTGGCGGATACGGCCGGGAACGCCGATCCGGCCCAGAATCAGGTACTGGCCGCCGGCAGCCAGCAGGATGACCTGCTCGCCCACGGCCAGGGGGGTGACAATGCGATAGGTGCGGTCCAGGTCGGGTTCCTCGACCATGGGATGCTGCACCCGAAGAAGGGATTCCTCCAGCTCCTGGGGGATTAAGAGGGCCTCCTCGGGGAGGGTGAAGCGCTGGTCCACCAGGACCGACAGGGGGGAGACAGACTGCACCACGCCGAAGAGCAGCTCGGCCTGGGCAGCGGAGACAGCGGAGGCGGCGATCTGCCGCATCAGTTGGGTCAGCATGGGAAGGCTCCTTTCGTTGGAAAAAATGTTCGGGCTTGTGGGGACAAACGCACGGTCTTGCGTGATTGAAACACCTCGCCGGAACGGGCGGGGCTTGCGGGGAAGACGTCCCCGGCGATAAAATCGCCGGGGTGGGACTTGTCAGGAAAGAATCTTGCCCGCTGCGGCGGGCGCTTTTTTTATTTAGTAGTTGGCGCACGATGCGCCAAGGGGCTAGGATTTCGCCCATTGC
>CALXFL010000197.1 GCA_944387515.1 uncultured Clostridia bacterium | reverse complement strand
TCGGTGTGAAGAAGCAGGCGGCAGCTGCTTCCTGTGGTCTGGAAGGTGTATCCTTCCTGTACCTCTCCCGAGAGATTTAGCACAGCAGCAAGCCGGTCGTTTCCATTCAAACGTTCCATGACATAAAGGCAGCGGGATTCCTGGTGGCAGTCGATCCAGCGGAAGTTGCCGGGTTCATAGTCCCGGTGGAGGGCGGTGTGCGCCTGATAAATTCCGCCTAGCTCTGTCATATAGCGGAGAAAGGCGTCGTGAATCGGATATTGCAGCAGCATCCAGTCCTGCTCCCGGTTTTCATCCCATTCCCGCAGCTGTCCCATTTCACTGCCCATGAACAGCAGCTTCTTGCCCGGGTGCATGGTCATATAAAGGTAGAGTGCCCGGGCCTGGGGGAATTTTCCGTCATAATCTCCGTGCATTTTCTGGAGAATGGTGGCCTTTCCGTGGACATTTTCATCATGGGACAGCTCCAGCAGATACCGTTCCTGATAAAAATAGAGCATGGAGAAGGTGAGCTTGTGGTAATGATCCGGCCGCCAGGCAGGAGGAGTCTGGAAAAAGGAAAGAGTGTCATGCATCCAGCCCAGATCCCACTTGTAATCAAAGCCCAGGCCGCCCTCTGCTGCCGGATGGGTAACGCCAGGAAAGGCAGAGGAATCTTCCGCAATGAGCATGACCTGTGGATGCCGTAGCTTGAGCCCGGTGTTCATCTGGCGGAGAAACTCTATAGCTCCCCGGTTTTCTCCCCGGCTTTCATCTCCCTGCCAGTACAGCATCCGGCTGACTGCGTCCATCCGCAGGCCATCCAGGTGATAGACGGTCAGCCAATAGTTGGCAGCGGACTGGAGGAAGCTGCGGACCTCGCCCCGGTCCCAGAGGAAGTTGCAGCTGCCCCATTCATTTTCTCCCACATCGGGGTGGGGATATTCATAAAGCGGCGTGCCATCCAGCATCCGCAGGCCGTAATCATCTACTGCAAAGTGAACCGGCACAAAATCCAGAATGACGCCGATTCCTGCCTGATGCAGCCGGTCTATCAGTTCCATCAGCTGTTCCGGATTTCCATACCGTGCGGTAGGAGCAAAAAATCCAGTGACCTGGTAGCCC
Source organism: uncultured Clostridia bacterium (assembly GCA_944387515.1). GTDB lineage: Bacteria > Bacillota > Clostridia > Oscillospirales > Ruminococcaceae > Faecivivens. The sequence goes on along the minus strand of CALXFL010000197.1, from coordinate 3,368 downwards.
CAGGAACCATCATAGGGATATTCTGTCAGTGGCATGAATTCCACATGGGTGTAGTGATGCTCCAGCAGGTAGGGAATCAGCTGCCGGGCCAGCTGGTCGTAACTGTACCATCCCCGGGGCCCGGTTTTCCAGGAGCCCAGGTGCAGCTCATAAATTTGTACGGGTTGGTCATACCCTACCTGACGTCGGCGCATCCAGTTTGCATCTCCAAAGGTATAGTGGGAGAGACTGCGAATGACAGAACAGTTGCCCGGCCGCAGTTCCATTCCAAAGCCATAGGGATCGCAATGATCTTTGGGGGTGCCGTCAGGGCCATAGATGCGGTATTTATACAACTGTCCTTCCCGGGCTGTTTGGCTGGTGAGGGTAAAAAAGCCATCTTTTCCGGTCATTGGCTCTTCCTGCCAGTTGTTGCATTCCCCAATCAGTGCGACCCGGGAGGCAGATGGTGCCCAGACGGTAAAACAAACGCCATCACCAGTCAGATGTGCGCCCATCCACTTCCAGGCATCAAAGCAACGCCCATTCCAGAAATCCTGTTTATTCAACATGGCAAGCCCCTCCCACAAAAATTTTAAACAGGTGTTGTTTTTCCTTCACTTGTAGATTATAATAGAATTAGAGGCAAAACACAACCACCAAATCTATCTCAAATGCTGGATATCGGGCATTTTGAGACAAACTGACGGAGGGGAGATTATGCGGTTACATTCGGAAAAGGACAGACGGGTACAGCGGACCAAACAGGCAATACAGGACAGTATGCTGACACTGCTGGAGGAGGAACCGATCAACCGGATTTCGGTTTCCCGTCTCTGTCAGCTGGCCGGTATCAACCGCAGTACTTTCTACACCTATTTTGCCGACCCGGAGGATCTGTTGATCCACATTGAAGAGGAGCTGGTGCGGGAGATTCAGGACAGGATGGGCAGCTTCAGCGGGGAAAGTTATCTCTCTCAACTGGTGTTGTCTCTGATTTACACCATGAATCAGCATCAGAGACTTTGCGCCATTCTGTTTTCCCGCCATTGTGACACCGCCTTTCTGGATCGGATGATTCTCTTGATTCAGGAGCGGGTACTGGAGGAATGGGGCGGCCAGCACGGGCTGAGTCCGGTACAGAAGGAGATGCTTTACACGTTTGTCGCCAGAGGCTGTGTAGGCGTAGTTGAACACTGGGCAGCAAGCGGTTTTATGCAGCCACCGGAGGAGGTGGCTACCTTGCTGGAGCGTTTCTCCTGTTCGGTCACTCGGATGCTGGAGAGCGCAGCACCTGCCAGTAACTGAAAACAGCCGGTATCCCACCGTGGTGGGATACCGGCTGTTTTGTCATCAGCAGGGAGCAAACTGACTTTGGTACAGGGAGGCGTAGAATCCACCCTTGGCAAGCAGGGTTTCGTGATTGCCCTGTTCAATGATGTGACCGTCTTTCATAACCAGAATGACGTCGGCTTCCTGGATGGTGGATAGACGATGTGCCACAATAAAGCTGGTCCGGCCCTCCATCAGTTGGTCAAAGGCGCGCTGGATCTGAATTTCGGTCCGGGTATCGATGGAGGAGGTGGCCTCATCCAGAATCAGCATGGGCGGCTTGCAGAGCATGACCCGGGTGATACACAGGAGCTGTTTCTGTCCCTGGGAGAGGCCACCGCCATCTTCGGTGATGACCGTGTCATAGCCCTGGGGCAGCCGTTTGATGAAGCTGTGGGCATGGGTGGCTTTGGCTGCTGCAATTACCTGCTCATCGGTGGCATCGGGACGGCCCATGACAATATTGTCCCGGATGGTACCTGTGCGAAGCCAGGTTTCCTGAAGCACCATGCCGTAATTGGTGCGCAGGCTGTGGCGGGTGAGCTGGCGGATGTCAAATCCATCTACCGAGATGCCGCCCTCTTTTACATCGTAAAATCGCATCAGCAGATTGATCAGGGTGGTCTTTCCACAGCCGGTGGGGCCTACAATAGCCACCCGCTGGCCGGGCTGTACCTGAAGATTCAGGCCTTCGATGAGCTTCTGGTCCGGTTCATAGGAGAAAGCCACCTGCTGGAGGGAAACCTGTCCGGTGGGATCTTTTAGAACGTGGGCGTTGTCGGCTTCCGGAATCTGGGGCTCCTCTTCAATCAGCTGGAAGATTCGGCCGGCACAGGCCAGTGCATTCTGAAGCTCGGTGACGACGCCAGAGATTTCGTTGAAGGGCTTGGTATACTGGTTGGCGTAGCTGAGGAAACAGGACAGCTGACCGACCGTGATGCTGCCGGCTACCACCGACAGAGAGCCGGTCACGGCCACGCCGGCATAGACCAGGTTGTTGACAAACCGGGTAGCGGGGTTGGTGATGGAGGAGAAAAAGATCGCCTTGAGGGAGCAGTCCTGAAGTTTCAGATTGATTTTGTCAAAGCGTTCCAACACCTTTTGCTCCTGGCCGAAGGCCTGCACCACCTTCTGATTGCCGATCATTTCGTCAATGAGGGCGGTCTGGGCGCCCCGGGTTTCGGACTGAAGCCGGAACATGGAGAAGGTGCGCCGGGCAATGAAGCTGGCCACAAAGAGGGAGAGCGGGGTGATGAGCAGGACCACCAGGGCAATGGTGATGCTGTTGGCAAGAATAAACGCCAGGGTACCCAGGATGGTCAGCACGCCGGTGAACAGCTGGGTGAAGCCCATAATAAGGCCATCAGAGAACTGATCCACGTCAGCAATGACCCGGCTGACCACCTCACCGTAGGGATGGCTGTCGATGTATTTCAGGGGCAGGATTTCAATTTTGCGGAAGGCATCATCGCGGATATCCCGGACCACCCGGTAGGCAATGGTGTTGTTGCAGGCATTCATGATCCACTGGAAAAGAGCGGTCAGGAGTACCACAATGCCCAGCCGGACCAGAATGGTCAGCATACCCGGAAAATCCACCTGGCCTTTTGCAAGAATCAGATCGATGGCGTCACCGGTGAGGACTGGGGCATAGAGAGTCAGGCCCACAGTGGCAGCTGCCGCCAGAATGGATAAGGTGAGGAAGAACCAGTAACGCCGGATGCGGATCAGAACCTTTCGGAGGATCTGAGATTGATTGCTTTGCTTTTTCATGCTCTGGCCTCCTTGGGAAACTGAGAATAATAGATTTCCTGATAGGTGGGACACTGGGCCAGCAGCTGGTCATGGGTGCCGATACCGGCAATTTCACCGTCATCCAGTACCAGAATCTGATCGGCATGCTGGATGGAGGAAACCCGCTGGGAGACGATGACTACGGTCATCTCTCCGGCCATGTCGTGGATGGCCTTCCGCAGCCGGGCATCGGTGGCAAAGTCCAGCGCAGAGGCGCTGTCGTCCAGAATCAGAATTTCAGGCTGTTTGACCAGTGCCCGGGC
>CALXFL010000196.1 GCA_944387515.1 uncultured Clostridia bacterium | reverse complement strand
TATAAGGTTTCTCCCAGCCGTCTGAAAATAGAGATCACCGAGCGGGTGCTGACTCAGGATTTCAACCGGATGAAAACGGTTATGGAGGCGCTGTCCAAAATAGGTGTTAAGTTTTATCTGGATGACTTTGGAACGGGTTATTCCAACCTTTCCAGTGTTCTGGACCTTCATTTTGAATATATTAAAATCGATCACAGTCTAGTGTCTTCTCTGCCAAATGATCGCAGAAGTATGCTGATGATCCGCACACTGATTCCATTCTTTCATAAAATGGGCTGTCAAGTAGTGGTAGAGGGAATAGAGCGGGCAGAACAAGGCCGGTGTGTCAGAAACTGTGGAGCAGATTGGTTACAGGGATATCTGTATGCCCGTCCCATGCCCGCAGGGGAATTCCGCTCTTTTCTCACAGAAAGACATCGATTACAAACCGCAGATTGCTGAATAGATAAAACGCTCCTTGCTGGTATGGATACCGGCAACGGGCGTTTTATTTTTTGTCATATATGCAGGATGAAAAAGGTTAGAGCGGTGTGATATTTCTGCTAAAAAAAACACACCCTTATAAAATCCTGCTGTTTTTTCTGCCGGAGCGGGCATGCTACAATAAAAGTATCAAAATCGGAAAGGCGGCTGAATGATGACAGCATTAAAATTTTTAAATCAGAATGGCGATTTTGAACTGACCGGAGCTCAAAATGCGCCGGAAGTCTATTTCCCGCTGGTCAACGAAGCCGGGATGATCTCCAGCGTCACCCCGTTGCTGGCTGGCGATGCCAAAACCAGTCAGCACAGCTTTCTGCTGGCTCCTGACAGCGAGCAGAGCCTGACAGACAGCATGGCTACCCGCAATTTCTGGGTAAACTGCGGCGATGGACAGCCCTGGTCCGCTGTGGGACAGAGTGCCCCTCAGATGGCCCATCGTTTTGACGGCAGTGAAGACTGCACCCTGCGGGGCGGTATGCTCTGGCAGAGTGTGGAGCGCACCCATGCTGCCACTGGTATTCTGGCCCGGGTTCTCAGCTTTGTGCCGGCAGATGATTCCAAAACCGAAATTATGCAGGTGACCCTGATTAACACCACCGAGGAATCCAGAGAGATCCGCTGCACTGCTGCCATTCCGCTTTATTGCCGTTCCGCCGATAACATCCGGGATCACCGTCATGTCACCAGCCTGCTTCACCGGGGTGAGGTATGCGCCTATGGCCTGGATGTGACACCCACCCTGACCTTTGACGAACGCGGCCATCAGAAGAACACCATCACCTATCATGTCTGGGGTGCCGATGAAGACGGTGTTCCCCCTGCATACTGCGTGCCCATGACAGAGGATTATGTGGGAACCGGCAGCTACCTCTGGCCTGAAGCTGTGGTGAATCCCGCCTATGCCTGCCCCAAATCCCATGAGGGCGATCATGTAGAGGGAGGCGAGATGACCGCTGCCCTGTTCTTTGCCCCCAAAATCCTGGAGCCCGGCCAGAGCGCCAGCTACCAGATTGTCATGAGCATTGACAGCAATCCCAGCACTTATCTGCTGCCCGGCGCTGTTTCCGCTGCCCTGACCCGTACCCGCCGTTACTGGTCTGAAAAGGCCTGTCTCGCTGTGGACACCGGAGATGCTGAGTTTTCGGGCTGGCTGCGTTGGGTGAGCATTCAGCCGGTTCTGCGCCGGATCTGCGGATGCAGTTTCCTGCCCCATCACGATTACGGCCGTGGCGGCCGTGGCTGGCGGGATCTGTGGCAGGACAGCCTGGCTCTGATCCTCACCGAGCCGGATACCATCCGGGATCAGCTCCTCTGCCATTTTGCCGGTGTCCGGCTGGATGGCACCAACGCCACCATCATTGGCAATCGTCCCGGTGAGTTCAAGGCAGACCGGAACAACATCCCCCGTGTTTGGATGGATCACGGTTTCTGGCCCCTCTTTACCACCCGGATGTATCTGGACGAAGCGGGAGATCCCGACTTCCTCTTTGAAAATCAGAAATACTTTGCTGACACCCTGTTCTACCGGGGTGAGCAGAGAATCAGTGAAGATGCTGTTCAGGTGAGAGAGGGTACCGTTCTGGAGCACCTGCTGCTGCAGAATATCACGGCTTTCTTTGATGTGGGAGAGAACGGCAACATGCGGCTGCGGGGTGCAGACTGGAACGACGGTCTGGACATGGCAGCCCAGAAGGGCGAAAGCGTGGCCTTTACCGCTGCTTACGCTGGCAACCTGACCACCCTTTCCCAGCTGATCGGCCGGTTGGCTGAAAGTCATGGCGAACTGACCATCTTTGCCGGTCTGAAGACACTGCTGGAAGCTGACTTTGCTGCCATGAGCTGGTCTCAGAAGCGGGAAGCTCTGATGCAGTTCTGCAAAGATATTCTTTCTGATGCCTCTAAGACTCAGGTTTCCGCAGACTGGCTCTCTCAGCGCCTCGCTGCCATGGGCCGGTATCTGAAGGAACAGATTTCCACCCGTGAATGGGTAAACGACGGCGGAGATCTTCACTGGTTCAACAGCTATTACGACAACAACGCCCGTCCGGTGGAAGGCTGCCGGGATGGACTGGTGCGGATGATGCTGACCGGTCAGGTCTTTACCCTGATGTCTGGCACCGCTACCGATGAGCAGGCTGCCGAGATTGTGCGGGCTGTGGACTGGTATCTCTGTGATCCTGCCCGGGGTGGATACTTCCTCAACACCAACTTTGAAGAGGTGCGGATGGATCTGGGCCGGATGTTCGGCTTTGCCTACGGAACCAAGGAAAACGGTGCTGTTTTCAGCCATATGGCGGTCATGTACGCCTATGCCCTTTACAGCCGCGGCTTTGTGGAGGCAGGCGACCGGGTTCTCCAGTGCCTCTACCGTCAGAGTACAGCCTTTGCCCAGAGCCGCATCCTGCCGGGTATTCCCGAATATTTTGATATGCGGGGTCGGGGTATGTATCCCTATCTCACCGGTGCTGCCAGCTGGTTTGTCCTGACCATGCGGACTCAGGTCTTTGGCGTGCGGGGTGATCTGGGCAATCTGGTCATCGAGCCCCGGCTCACTGCTTCCCAGTTCGGAGAAGATGGTTCTGCCAGACTCAGCTGCCAGTTTGCCGGTAAAAAGCTAACCGTCTGCTTCCACAATCCCCTGGGACTGGATTATGGAGAATATCAGATCGAGTCGGTGCAGATCAACGGCCGCGCCTGCGATCTCAAAGGCACCCAGGTTCTGCTGGGTCGGGAGCATTTCGGCACCGAGGACAGTTGCACCGTGGCCATCAAACTGGGCCGCAAGGAATAAGTACAGGAGGTCAGCAGCATGTTTGACAACAACAATCGCTTTGTAATGGAAGATTATCAGCAGAAACCGCCCTTCTCCAGCTTCCTGCCGGGTATTGCCGGTCCCAAGGGCATTCCTGCATGGGTGTATTACAACAACAGAGGTCAGGGTGTTTGCAGCTTTGGCGCCATGGACAAGGACCATGCCATCATGGAGTTCTGCGCAGCCCATACCGCCTATCAGAACAATGCCCGCACCGGTTTCCGGACCTTCTGTCGGGTGAATGGCCAGTATGAGGAGCTGTTTACCGCTTCCTGCGATATGCACATTGGCGCTGGCGAAATGGAGATCTTTACCCGCACCGGCAATCTCGCTGCCTCCGCCCTCTACTTCGGCCTGCCCGGAGAGCGGGCCGCTGCCCTGGTGCGGCGCCTGACCGTGGAGAACATCACCGACAGCGTGATGGAACTGGAGCTGCTGGATGGTATGCCTGCCATTGTCTCCTATGGCGTGGGCAATGATGCACTGAAGCAGATGGCTCAGCTGTCCAAGGCCTGGATGCAGGCTGAGGACATGGAGACCGGCAAGACCTGCTTCCGGGTTCGTGCTTCCATGGCCGATACCGCAGTGGTAACCCGCATTGAGGGCGTCAACTTCTGCCTGGGTATGGATCAGGAAGGTGCTCTTCTCCGTCCGCTGGTGCAGCCCAGCATCATCTTTGGTGAGGATACCGGCCTTGCTGTGGCTGGTGAGTTCGCCAAAAAGGGACTGGAAACTCTCTGTGCTGTTCATCAGGTGGCTCAGAACCTCTTCCCCTGCTGCTTCCTGCCCCGGGCTGCCCGTCTGGCACCCGGTGAGAAGCTGGTGATTTACTCCCTCTATGGTCAGGCTGAAAGCAAGGAGCGGTTCCATGCCTTTGCCCAGAAGGTCACTGGTCCTGCCTGGTTTGAGAAAAAGCGGGAAGAAGCAAAGAAGCTCACCGATGACCTGGCCGCAGCTGCCTATACCCACACCGCCGATCCGGTGTTTGACGCTTACAGCGGTCAGACCTATATTGACAACCTGCTTCGCGGCGGTGTGCCTTACTTCTTCCGGGATGGAGAGAAGACTGCACCCTTCTACCTGTATTCCCGCAAGCACGGCGACCCCGAACGGGAGTATAACTATTTCTCTGTGGGGAAAGAATATTATGCACAGGGCAACGGCAACTTCCGTGACGTCAACCAGAACCG
>CALXFL010000195.1 GCA_944387515.1 uncultured Clostridia bacterium | reverse complement strand
GTGGGCAGCCGGTTCTCCGACCGTGTGACCTGCAACACCTCCCTCTTTGCCCAGCACTTCCCGGTCATCCAGATCGATATTGATGCTGCCGAGTTCAACAAGAATGTGAGCGTAGATGTGCGGCTCAAGGGTGACGCCCGGGAGATCCTCGACCTGCTGCTTCAGAAGCTGGAACAGCAGGCCCATCCCCAGTGGATGGCTCAGGTGATGGACTGGAAGGCCCAGTACCCCCTCACCCAGCACACCGACAACCCCAACGGCATCACCCCGATGGAGGTGCTGGAGACCCTCAGCGACCTGACCGACAACAGCGCCATCATCACCACCGAGGTGGGCCAGCATCAGATGTGGGCTGCCCAGTACTACCGCTTCCGCCGTCCCCGTCAGATGCTGACCTCCGGCGGCCTGGGTACCATGGGCTATGGCCTGGGCGCTTCCCTGGGCGCACAGGTGGCTCTGCCCGATCAGCGGGTCATCAACATCGCCGGTGACGGCAGCTTCCATATGAACGCCAATGAGCTGTCCACCGCCGCCAAGTACAACATCCCCATCATCGAGCTGATCTTCAATAACGAGGTGCTGGGCATGGTCCGTCAGTGGCAGAAGCTGTTCTATGACGGCCGCTTCTCCCAGACCACCCTGGACAAAAAGACCAACTACGAGCTGCTGGCCGAGGCCTATGGCGTCAAGGCCATGACCATTTCCAGCCGGGAAGAGATCCGTCCGGTACTGGAAGCAGCGCTGGCCCTCCGGGAGCCGGTGCTCATCAACTGCCATATTGACCGGGATATCAACGTGCTGCCCATGGTGCCCGCCGGCGCTTCGGTAGAGGATCCCATTCTGGAAATGTGAGAGGAGAGGGCCTATGGAACGCGACAACTACCTTTTGATTACCACCCGCAACAACACCGGTATCCTTCAGCGGATCACCGGCCTGTTTAGCCGCCGCTTTTATAACATCCTCAGCACCGTAGCGGCACAGGATCTCAACTCCGAGTTTTCCCACCTGATTATTGTGGTGCGGGGAGACGCCAATGTGGTGCGCCAGGTGGAGAAGCAGGTGAGCAAGCTCCACGACGTGCTGGAGGTAGAGGTGCTGGACCCCGACCACATCGTCCTCCGGGAGCACCTGATGCTCAAGGTGCGCCGCACCGAGGAGACCGGCACCCAGCTGGTCACCATCGCCAATGTTTTCCACGCTGACGTGCTCAGCGTTTCCAAGGAGTCCATGGTGCTGGAGCTGTCCGGCACCCCCAAGACCCTGGATTCCTTTGTGGATCTCTGCAAGCCCTACGGCATCATGCAGATGCTCCGCACCGGCGCCATGGCCATGGCCACCGATTGATCTGACAGAAAGAGAAACCGTTACATTATAATGGAAGGAATGGGAGGAAAACCACCATGCTGACACTGGATAAAATCTACCAGGCGTCCTTTGTCCTGAAACATGTACTGCACACCACCGAACTGATCCAGGCCCCCAAGCTCTGCCCCGGCTGCGACCTGTACCTGAAGCCCGAAAACCTTCAGGTCACCGGCTCCTTTAAGGTCCGGGGTGCCTACTTCAAGATGTCCCAGCTGACTCCTGAGGAGAAGGCCGCCGGCGTCATCGCCTGTTCTGCCGGCAACCATGCCCAGGGCGTGGCCCTGGCTGCCCGGGAAAACGGCATCAAGGCCCAGATCTGCATTCCCGACGGTGCGCCCATCTCCAAGGTAGAGGCCACCAAGAGCTACGGCGCCGAGGTGGTGCTGGTAAAGGGCGTCTACGACGACGCCTATGCCAAGGCAATCGAGCTTCAGAAGGAGCAGGGGAGCACCTTCCTCCATCCTTACGATGACGAGGATGTCATCGCCGGTCAGGGCACCATCGGTCTGGAGATTCTGACCCAGATGGATGACCTGGATGCCGTCATCGTCCCCATCGGCGGCGGCGGACTGATCTCCGGCGTGGCCTTTGCGGTCAAGTCCCTGAACCCCAAGGTCAAGGTCTACGGTGTACAGGCTGCCGGTGCGCCCAGCATGTACCGCTCCATCCAGCAGCATGAACAGCTGACCCTGGACAGCGTGGCTACCTTTGCCGACGGCATCGCCGTCAAGCATCCCGGCGATCTGACCTACCAGATCTGCAGCAAGTATGTAGACGAGATCGTCACCGTCACCGACGACGAAATCGCCACCGCCATCCTGGCCCTGATTGAGAAGCACAAGATGATCGCCGAGGGCGCCGGTGCCGTGGCTGTGGCCGCTGCCATGTTCGGCAAGGTGGACCTGCAGGGCAAGAAGGCCGTCTGCGTAGTATCCGGCGGCAACATCGACGTAACCATCCTGTCCCGTGTCATCAGCCGTGGTCTGATGAAGGAGGGCCGTTCCACCGACATCACCGTGGCGCTGGCCGACAAGCCCGGCCAGCTGGTGGCCGTCTCCCAGATTATCGCTGCCACCGGCGCCAACGTGGTATCGGTACGGCACGACCGGTCCGACGAGAACATGGACATCAACTCCTGCCTGCTGCGGCTGCGGATGGAGACCCGTGACCACGCCCATGTGGAGGAGGTCAAGCGTGTCCTGCGGGAGGCCGGTTACCAGATTGTCGAAAACCGCGGATAACAGCCGATTTGTGAGGGCGGCTTCTTCCCGAAAGGGAGGCAGCCGCCTTCCTTATATAATAGGAAAACAGCGGTGCGCCCTTTGGCAGGACACACCGCTGTTTTTTACTGTGTTTTTCCCGGGGAATTTTCCGGTCAGGAGCCAAAGGCTCTGTACCGGGGTCAGGAGCCAAAGGCTCTGTACCGGGGTCAGGAGCCAAAGGCTCTGTACCGGGGTCAGGAGCCATAGACGCTGTACCGTTTGGGGGAGACGCCCACCGTTTTGGTAAACAGCTTGATAAAGTTGGTATAGTCATTGAAGCCGCTCTTTTCACAGGTCTCGGTGACCGTCAGGCCCTGAGCCAGCAGGCTCTTGGCAATGTTGAGGCGGCGGTTCTGTATGTACTTGTTGATGGTGATGCCGAACTCATCCTTGAAGATCCGGCAGGCGTAGGAATCGCTGATGTAGAAGCTCGCCGCAATCTGGGAGATGGGCAGCGGTTCGGTAATCCGCTCGTCGATGTACCGGATCAGGCTGTGAGCCAGGGGACTACCCTTGCGGTGCAGCAGCTCCTGACTGACAGCGGGCACGGCTTCCAAAGTGGCCTGCTGAAAGTAGAGTCCTCCCAGAAAGACCAGAATCTCCACAATAACCGCCATCTCCAGCAGATCCCCGCCGAAGCCGGTGCAGGATGTGACCTTTCTAAACAGGGATTCCAGCCGGTTCTGCTGGGAGGGGGTGAGGGAAAGCCGGTGCTGAAAATCGGCGCTGTGCTGTAAAAAGATGGAGGAAAGGTCGCTTTCCTTGGTGGAAAACTGCCGCAGCAGCGCAGGATGGACAAAGAGCACATACCGCTCATAGGGCTGGGACTCCTCCACATCCAGATAGTGGGATTCCTCCGGAGCCACCACAAACAGATCGCCCGACGCCGCATCATAGGTGCGGTCGCCGATGTAAAAATGCCGTCCACCCGAAATAGAGTAGTAAATTTCACAGAAGGAGTGGGTATGCCGCAGGGGGGCATTGGGCTCCTCGGTGTACAGCCGGCAGACAGAGAACCGCTGATGCTCTGCCACATGCTGTTCTGCTTCGGTGCAGTTGGTAAACAGTTTCACAGGGAATTCTCCTTTCCGGCAAAGTACTTTTCTACAAATTCATTATACCATGGGTGGGTTTTTGTGTAAATTGACAGTTTTTGCCAGGGCATATACATTTTTTCCTGACGAACACAGCAGGGTATACCGTATTTTCGGGGGTGTACATTATTTGCTTCGGTCAGGAAAAACAAGAATTTCGCAAGAAAAACCAGAGGGAGAAGGTTGAAAAGTGCAGTCAGGGGTGCTATAATCAAGCCATGGCCGGCAGGATGCCGGATTCTATGAACGACAGGAATGGTAGAGATGAATACGACGATGAAAATTATTGACACCAGCCGTCAGGCCTGGTGGAAGACTTTAATGAGAGTGGCAGGTCCGGTGCTGGATGCTGCCGAACAGTGTAAACTCAGAGAAGCGATGCCCATTCAGCAGAAAGAAGGTCAGAATCGGGAAGAGTGCTCCTACTTTGAGGCTGCCGGCCGGCTGGTCTGCGGCATGGCGCCCTGGCTCGAGGCTGAGATCGAGGATGCTGAGGAGCGCGCTCAGCGGGATAAGGCTGCCCGTCAGGCCCGCGCCCTGATTCTGGGTCAGGTGGATCCCGCCTCTCCCGACTACGCCCAGCTTGAAACAACCTGCCGTCTGCGCAGCCAGATTCTGGTAGACGCTGCCTTTATGGCTCAGGGTATCCTCCGGGCGCCCCATGCCCTGTGGGAGGCCTTCTCCAAGGAGGAGCAGGACCTGATCGTCCGGGCCTTCATCATGTGCCGGAAGATCTGCCCCTGGTACAACAACTGGATTCTGTTT
>CALXFL010000194.1 GCA_944387515.1 uncultured Clostridia bacterium | reverse complement strand
CTGACGCATCCGCTTCTTGCCTTCCTTCTGCTTTTCCAGCAGCTTTTTCTTTCGGGTGATGTCGCCGCCGTAGCACTTGGCCAGTACGTCCTTGCGGAGGGCCTTGACCGTCTCCCGGGCGATGATCTTACCACCGATGGCTGCCTGAATGGGCACCTCGAACAGCTGGCGGGGAATGTTCTCCTTGAGGTTTTCTGCAATCTTTCTGGCTCTGGGGTAGGCTTTTTCCTCATGTACAATAAAGGAAAGGGCGTCCACAATCTCGCCATTGAGCAAAATATCCAGCTTGACCAGCTTGGACACCTGGTAACCCTTCAGCTCATAGTCAAAGGAAGCATAGCCTCTGGTGCGGGACTTCAGGGCATCGAAAAAGTCATAGACAATTTCGTTGAGGGGCAATTCATAATGCATCTCTACCCGGGTTTCCTCCAGATAGGTCATATCCAGGAAGGTGCCCCGCCGCTCCTGACACAGCTCCATGATGTTGCCCACAAACTCCGTGGGAGTCAGAATGTTGGCCTTGACAATGGGCTCCTCAGCAGTCTGAATCACGGCAGGATCGGGATAGTTGGTGGGGTTGTCAATATACTGGACAGTGCCGTCGGTGCGGGTAATCCGGTAGATAACCGAAGGCGCCGTGGTGACCAGATCCAAGTTGAACTCCCGCTCCAGCCGTTCCTGAATAATCTCCATATGGAGAAGGCCCAGGAAGCCGCAACGGAAGCCAAAGCCCAACGCAATCGAGGTTTCCGGCTCAAAGGACAGGGCGGCGTCATTGAGCTGGAGCTTTTCCAGTGCCTCCCGCAGATCTGGGTACTTGGCGCCGTCCGCCGGATAGATACCACAGAAAACCATGGGGTTGACCTTGCGGTAACCGGGCAGCGGCTGCGGAGCAGGATTGGCCGACAGGGTTACGGTATCACCCACCCGGGTGTCACTGATATTTTTAATGCTGGCGGTGATGTAGCCCACGTCACCGGCGGAGAGCTCGTTTGCAGGCAGCAGATTCCGGGCTCCCATATGGCCCAGTTCTACCACGTCAAACTCTGCACCCGAAGCCATGAACCGAATCCGGTCACCGGTGCGGACCCGTCCCTCCTTGATGCGGACATAAACAATGACGCCTTTGTAACTGTCATAGACCGAGTCAAAGATCAGCGCTTCCAGCGGTGCGTCGGCATCTCCCTGGGGAGACGGAACATCCGATACAATCCGCTCCATAACCTCCCGGATGTTGAGGCCTGCTTTGGCCGAAATCCGAGGCGCATCCAGAGCCGGTATACCGATCACGTCCTCGATCTCATGGCAGACCCGCTCCGGATCAGCAGAAGGCAGGTCGATCTTGTTGACTACCGGCACAACCTCCAGGTTGTGATCCACTGCCAGGTAGGTGTTGGCCAGGGTCTGGGCCTCGATGCCCTGGGAGGCATCCACCACCAGCACAGCACCCTCACAAGCAGCCAGGGAACGGGAAACCTCGTAGTTGAAGTCCACATGGCCGGGGGTGTCGATAAGATTGAATTTATATTCCTCGCCGTTGTCGGCGATATAGCTGAGATTGACGGCACGAGCCTTGATGGTAATACCCCGCTCCCGCTCGATGTCCATATCATCCAGTAGCTGCTCTTCCATCTCCCGGGCAGATACCGTACAGGTCTGCTCCAGAATCCGGTCGGCCAGGGTGGATTTGCCGTGGTCAATGTGGGCAATGATACAGAAGTTGCGGATATGATCCATGGGGAATGACATTGGCGTTCCTCCTTTATTTTCTCCGATTGCATAATATGACAAGATATAGTATACCACAACAGGAGAAGATTTGTAAAGAAAAAGGAGGAGGGAAAACCAATTGAAAAGAGAGAAAAACCAGCGTTTTCACGCCGGTTTTTCTCTCAGACAACCTTTTGTCCTATCTCTCAGCTTCCTCACAGGAACAGCAACTGTAACAGGACTCAGACTTACCATCATACAGATCGGTGCAGCAAAGCCACCGGGGATGGGTAAAGGCCGGCCAGAACGGATTGCGGCAGTTGGCAGGATAGAGGCAGCAGCAGCCATTCAGATCACAGCAGGACTGCAACCGGTCTTCATGCTTCCAGCAGCAACAGCGGGGGGCACAGCAATCTCCCTTTTCGCCACAGCCACAGCCGCAGGCAGGATTGTCGTGAGGGTCATGATGATCGTGGTGGTCACAGCAGCACGCTTCCTCAGGAAGCGGTGCAGGACGGCAGGTACGGCATTCCGGCATAAGAAATTCCCTCCTTGTTGGGTGATAGCCCATCCTATGCCGGAAAGGGGAAAAATGCGCCTGTCCCCCCGTTCTGCTACACCATTCAACCCTTTTTGCAGACAGGCCGGTATATACTATCAGGTACGTGTACCAGATCATGATTTGGTATCCCTCTTCTGACCGTGCTTTTCCCTGGCTCCCCTTTGCGACAGAAAATACCCATACCCGACTTGAAAGGAGGAAGGCCATGGTCGAAATTTATCTGGACGTTCTCATTGGGCTAAACCTCTATATTACCCACGCCCTGCTCAGCTGCTGTGAATGGCTGCGGCATACCAAAGCGCCTCCTCTGCGCAAGGGATTCTCCTCCCTGATAGGTGGACTTTCCTCTCTGCTGATTCTCTGCCCGGATCTGCCCTTTGCCGCCCTGACAGCAGTGCGGCTGGGGCTGGCTGGACTGCTGGTGCTCATTGCCTTTGGCTTTGGAGACTGGCGGCGGTTTATCCGGCAGGTCATCCTGTTTTTCTTGGTCAATTTTCTCTTTGCAGGGGTCATGATCGGATGCTGGATGCTGTTCACACCGCCCGGTATGGCCATCCGAAATGGGGTCATCTACCTGCATCTGTCCGCACTCACCCTGATTCTGGCCACCATCGCCGCTTCCCTGGCCGCCAGAGGACTGAGCTGGCTGCTGTGGCGCCAACGGCCTGAGCGATTGATGGAAGAGGTCCGGCTTCAAATGGATGGCCGCGCCTGCGCCCTTCATCTATTGGTGGACACCGGCAACCGGCTGACCAGCGGTGGCGTCCCGGTGATTGCCTGCACGGCCTCCCGGCTTGCCGGATTGGCACCGGAGGCTGTACTCCGGGCAGCGGAGGACCTGTCCGCCCTGGCAGAATTATCCGGCAGCCGGTGGGCCAGCCGCATCCGACCTGTTTCCTGCGAGACAGCCGCCGGACGAAAGCTCCTGCCGGCCTTTCAACCGGATCAGCTCACGGCCCGGGACGGCCGGCAGCTCCACTGTCTCATCGCCCTCACCGACAGTATCTTTTGTGACGGAGAGGCAGACGGTGCCGCCCCGCCGGAACTTTTTCAATCTTGACATTTCAGCAGAAAGGCAGGAACCTCTATGACCCGGATACTTCCCCTCCCCTTACTCTTTTCCCTCTCCCACTGGCTGACCCGGCTGCTCTGCCCCACTGGAAACCGGCTGGATTACATAAATGGTGCCCAGACCCTCCCCCCTCCCCTGACCCGTGAGGAGGAAGCAGAAGCGCTGAGGCTGCTGGAAACCAATCCTTCCAAAGGACGGGAGCTGCTCATTACCCACAATCTCCGGCTGGTGGTTTACATTGCCCGAAAATTTGAATCCACCAGCACCGGCATCGAGGATCTGATCTCCATTGGGACCATCGGACTCATCAAGGCGGTCAGCACCTTTTCTCCTGATAAGAAAATCAAGCTGGCCACCTACGCCTCCCGCTGCATTGAGAACGAAATTCTCATGCACCTGAGAAAGACCGCCCGCCAGAAAAATGAAGTCTCCTTTGATGAACCGCTCAATGTGGACTGGGACGGCAACGAGCTGCTCCTTTCAGATGTGCTGGGCACCGAGGAGGATGCCGTCAGACGGGATATGGAAGCGGAGGCTGAAAAAAACGCCCTTCACCGGGCAGTGGAGCGGCTCTCCGGCCGGGAACGTACCATTATGGAGCTGCGGTTCGGTCTGGGCGGCCAACAGGAACACACCCAGAAAGAAGTAGCAGACCTTATCGGGATCTCCCAATCCTATATCTCCCGGCTGGAAAAGCGGATTCTGCGGCGGTTGGCAGCAGAGCTGCGCCAGGAACTTGACGGCTGAAAAATTTTTTGTAACCACTTCATAGTCTCCCTCATAGTATAGCGTACATCAAACAAAGGAGGCAATCGACTATGAATTGCTTTGGTAACAACAACTGCAGCTGGATCATCATCATTCTCCTCCTCGTCTGCTGCTGCGGATGGGGCAACAACACCAACAGCAACAGCGGCGGCTGTGGCTGTGGCTGCAACAACGGTGGCTGCGGCAACGACTGCTGCTAATCTCCCGTTGACTCCCCTGTAAAAGCCCCCGGCTCCCGGTGCGCTTCGGCGCATCCGGGAGCCGGGGGCTCCTTTTATTCCTGTTCCTCCCGGTAAAGGAGCTGACGCTCCAATCCGCTTTCCAGATGATGCTGAAGAAGCCGCCGCAGCTGCTCTGGACGATGCCACTTCATCAGGTCCACCATCTCCCGGTGCTCCTC
>CALXFL010000193.1 GCA_944387515.1 uncultured Clostridia bacterium | reverse complement strand
AAAAGGGATTGCTGGTCTATAAGACCGTCAAGTCCGAATACACCACCCTGAAAAAACTGGCAGATGCCTGACAGAAAAAATCCGGTTCTCTTTGAAGGAACCGGATTTTTTCTGTTATTCTGTCAGCCATCCAGTGAGAGTCTCCTGAGAAACAGCAGGAGACGCACTGAGACTGAAACTGTATCCGTCGGCCTGCCAGACTGCCAGACTGCACAGATCATCTTCTCCTTTGAGGGTGACCTCACTGCCGGACAATATCCAGCTCCAGGTCTGGGAATAGCCATTCCAATCCCCGCTCACATCGTCATCTCCAGGCGCCGTGCGGTAACAATAATCTACTCCATCCGCCTGCCAGCACAGCTGGAGCATCTGGTCCATCGTGCTGATCTGCAGGCCGGAGAGCACTGCTATTCTTCCCGGCAGAACCGGTTCAAAGGAAAGAGTAGCCACCGCATCTTCCAGGCTGTCCCACTGGGTAAAGGGGTTAGCCAGCGTCATACCATCCAGCAGATTGGCGTCTGCTGTCGGCTCCTGTTCCCTGACAGAGGGAGCCATATTGACGTCCGCCGTCTCCTCACCACCGGTTGCCGTACCCGCTTCTGGCGTGGCCAGATTGGGAGCAGCCAGATCTGTGCTCTTCTGACCGTCCAGACCAAACCAGAGCCCAGTCACGGCTACTACCACAGCACAAGCTGCCGCACCACAGACAGGACGCACCCAGCGCCATCTGGAAACGGCCGCAGGCTTTTCCAGGGAAAGGACACGCTGCCGCAAGGCATCCGAAACAACAATCTGATCCATAGCGGCTTTATACCTCTTCAAACTCCACTCCTCCTTTCAGGGATTTTTTCAGCATGGCTCTTGCACGAAACAGCAGCGAGCGCACAGTGGCTTCCTTCTTTTTCAGCAGTCCCGCAATCTGTGCAACGCTGCAATCTTCATAATAAAACAGATGGATAACCTCCCGATACTTTTCCGGAAGGGCCAGCACAGCCTCCATGACCTCGCTGCCCTCCTGCCAATCCGGCTCAGGCGCGGTGAGAGAAACGTCCTCCAGGTCGCGGTGATACCGCCAGGGAGATCTCAGCCGGTTCCGGCACAGATTGATTGTCACCCGAATCAGCCAGGCCTTCTCATGCTCGTCGCTTTCAAAAACCGGCTGCTTCTCAATAAGCTTCAAAAAAACATCCTGTAAAACATCTTCCGCATCCGTCATATTCTTCAGACAGGAAAAAGCAATACGCAGGATCATATTGCCATAAAGATCCAGGGTCTCTGCCAGGCGTTCATCGCGCGCAAATGAAACCTGCCCCATGCTCTCCCTCCTTTCATCAAAAATACCCGGCAGGAAACCAAAAGGTTGCAAAAAATTTCTGCCGTCCCGACTATTGTATCACCGGTTGATATTTTTTTCAACCAAACCAAAAGAAAGCAGAAAATAAAAGAGCGGATGCATTTTTATCCAATTCTCAGCCCTTTACCCCTTGAAACAGATATGCTATAATAAGAGACAAAGCGGCAAACCCTGTGGTTGGAATCTGCCGGCTTGGCCGGCTGGATCATGGTTGGGGAACAGCACAGCAAACTGCCGCCCGTTATCGTCCTCACGTTTTCCCTGATTTGACAGGAGGTATTCCCATGCCATATTCTTCCCGTCCGGCAGCACGGGTCCTGGCTGCCATGCTTGCCGCCCTGACCGTGGGCAGCTTCAGTACATCCGCCCTTTCTGTTTCCGCCGCCACCCGCTCAGTGGTCGCGAGCTCCAAATTTGACAGCAAAATCTATACCGTCATTCTGGAGGAATGGGACGCCGACAACAGCGGTGATCTGACCCAGACCGAACTGGACAAGGTGACGGCTCTGGATCTCTCCGGCTGCTCTCTTTCCTCTCTGAGAGGTCTGGACTATCTGCCCAATCTCACCTGGCTTGATCTGTCGGATAACCGGCTGCGCAGTCTGTCGGCCCTGGCGGATAACCAGAAGCTTCAGTACCTGGACATCTCCTCCAACTCCTTCACCACCCTCAGCGGAATTGAAGAGCTGACCAGTCTCCGGCAGCTTGCTGCCCGGGATAACCGGATCACTGATCTGGAGGATATCGCCCAGTGCACGACACTGGAACGGCTGGATCTGGCGTTCAACAATCTGTTCAGCCTGTCCGGCATCAGCAGCCTCACCAAGCTCCAGTCCCTGGTCGTGGACAACAATGGCCTGAGCCGGCTCTCTACCCTGCCCGCCAGCCTGAAAACCTTCTCCGCAGCAGGCAACAGCCTTTCTGACTGCGATGGTCTGCCCAGCGGACTCACCAGCCTGAACCTGGCAGACAACGGCCTGACCTCCGTCAGCGCCCTGGGCAAGCTGACCAAGCTGAAAACTCTGACCCTTACCGGCAACCAGATCACCTCGGTATCTGGTCTGGAAAAGCTCAGCGGTTGCGCCATCGATCTGAGCTATAATCAGATTCCGCTGGCCACCAGCAGTGACCTGACCGCCATAAAAGCGGTTTCCGCTGCCAACACTGTGACCACACTGCCCCAGCTAACCAAGGGCTGGCAGACCCACGGAGACGCCACCTACTATTTTTCTGATGACGAAGGCACCTACCTTCACAGCACCACCACAACCATTGACGGAAAATCCTATACCTTCCAAGCAGACGGTACCCTGAAAGGTAGTCTGGACAATACCCAGCCTGAAACGCCTACTGAACCTTCTGAACCCGGAGGCTCCACCTCTGTCAGCAGCATTCCCTGGACAGAGAAGGACGGCAAAAAGTACTATCTGAATGAAGACGGCACCCCCGCTGCCACCCAGTGGGTACAGACTCCCGAAGGATACTACTTCCTGGAAGATGACGGCTCCATGGTTACCGGCTGGCGGCTGGTAAACAACACCTGGTACTATCTGGATCCCACCACCGGCATCATGGCCACCGGTTGGCTCACCACACCCAACGGCAACACCTTCTATCTCTATGGAAGCGGCGCCATGGCGGCCAACAGCTGGGTACAGACTGAAAAGGGCTACTGGTACTATCTGAATGCTTCTGGTATCATGCAGCACAACTGCTGGTCCTTCATTAACGGAGAATGGTACTACTTCAAGGACTTTGGTGCAGCCGCCACCGGCTGGCAGCTGGTAAACGGTGTCTGGTACTATCTGGACCCCTCCTCCTGCAAGATGCGCACCGGCTGGCAGGACATTGGCGGACAGACCTACTATCTGTCCAGAAGCAGCGGCGCTTGTGTCACGGGCTGCTGGGCCAAGATTGACGGAAAATCCTATTACTTCAACCAGAGCGGCCACTTACAGCGCAATACCACCATTGGCGGATACAAGGTAGGAGCCGATGGTGCCTGGATTCCCTGATTTTCAAGATCCCTGAAATGCAGCAGGCGCTTTCCTGAAACGGAAAGCGCCTGCTTTTTATTACAAAATAGGATGCTCGGGAGAAGCATAGTCATTGGTATTGGTAGACAGCCCTTTCTGACTGAGCCGCCAGGCGGAAAGCTGCCGCACCAGGGAATAGATGACGGCAAAAAGCGGTACACCGATAAACATGCCTACCGGGCCCAGCAGTCCACTGAAGACCGTAATGGAAAAAATGACCCAGAAGGAAGAAAGTCCGGTGGAGTCTCCCAGAATCTTGGGGCCAATGACATTTCCATCCAGCTGCTGCAAGGCCAGGATGAAGACTGCAAACAGAATAGCCGTCTTGGGATTCACAATCAACAGAATGAGGATGGAGGGAATGGCACCGATAAAAGGACCAAAATAGGGAATCACATTGGTAACGCCCACAATTACACTGATAAGGGTGGCATAGGGCCAGCCAAAGAGGAACATGCAGATATAGCAGAGGAGGCCGATAATAAGAGAGTCCAGAATTTTTCCGCTGACAAAGCCGCTGAAGATCCGGTTGCTTTCGTGGGTGATTTCCACGGCCCGCTCCACCCCTTTCTGGGGAAAGAAGGCATAGAGGAATTTCTTGATGTGAGCAAAAAATTTCTCCTTGCTGAACAGCAGATAAATGGAAATAATCAATCCCAGCACAATGTTCAGCAAGCCGGTGGCCAGAGAAGCCGTCCACTCTACCAGCTGCGGAATCGCCGACGTGATGGTTTCCGAAAAGCTCCGAAGCATTTCAGAAGCCGTATTGAGCATCCGCTCAAAGGTTGCCGCATCAATACCCGCTACCAGGCTCAGCAGTCCATACTCCTCCGCCATGGCGTAGAGCTTGGGACCCAGGGTATTGGCCCAGGCTACTGAAAGGGTTCCCAGACTGGAAATGCTGCTGATCAGCTGCGGAATGACAATCCGGAAGAAGAGAAAGACAGCGATACCGGTCACCAGGTAAGCCAGCATCATGCCCACTACCCGGCAGAACTTCCGGGACAGATGCTTCTCCTCTTTCCGCCAGGAGATCTTACCCAGCAGCTTTTCCATACTCTCTGTCCGAGATAAGTATTGGTATGCATAACTGACCTTTTTATTCATTTTTTATGAATGCCCAATGAAAAGGAGC
>CALXFL010000192.1 GCA_944387515.1 uncultured Clostridia bacterium | reverse complement strand
TTCAGCATTTCAGTAGCCCGGTTGATTCGCAGCAGATTGAGGGTTTGAAGAATGGTTTTGCCGGTCTGTTGCCGGAATACAGCGCCGCAGTAGGTAGGATGAAGTCCCATGTGGGCGGCAATCTCCTTGACGGTTACCGGTTCCCGGAAGTGCGCTTCCAGATAACGCTGGATTTCTGTCACATGGGGATTTTGCTTTCGCTGGCCCGTCAGCTCTGCCAGACGATGAAGCAGCAGCAGAAAGATGCCTTTACAGAATAGCTCTCTGTTTTTGTCCAAACTGAACCAGCTTCGCTCAAATTCCGCCATGTAATGGAGCAGTAGCTCATCTCTCCCCCATTCCAGCACGCCCGATTCCCAGGGGAGCGGTTCTTCCAGCTGGAAGGAAAAGGCCGCGCACTCCATACTGCGAGTCTGGGCACAGCGGAAGCTGCCTCGATGTAGGAAAATCGCCTGCCCGGCCTGAACAAGGTGAGCGCCGCTCTGGGAATAGTAGGCTGCACTTCCTCCCAGTACAAAGGTCAGATCGAAAAAGGAAATGGTGGAGGGTTGGAGCTCCCATTGGGGGGTACACTGCTTGTGTACGAAGTATTCAATATGGGGATTCAGATCCGTCATGCTGTGTCACCTGTAATTTGTCCAAATAGCCGTTTCTTTCTCCATTTTATTTTACCGGATCCTGTGGTACACTGACAACAGTGAAATTTTACAAAAACAGGAGGTATATATCCATGAAACCCGTTGATCTGGAACAATTCTGGGCAGATGACGCTCTCGCACATGAGGACAACTGCTTTTCTGACAAAGCACCTCAGGTGGCACTGGGTATCCGGATGAGTGATGAATGTGTCTTTGCCGAGCTGAATGAACCCGGCAACCCCTGGGGCGAGACTCCCCGTGAACGCCGGATTGAGCTGAATACCCGTTACAACGATCTGGCTGAAAAAATTGTCGGCCGCCGTCTACTGCGGGAGGACTTCCCCACTGCTGATGAAATCCTGCCTCCCCTGAAGGGGATCGGCGAAGTATTTGAAGGCAAGTATGAGTTCGACGGAAATGTTACCTGGCTGCACGGCAGCTGTTCCACCCCTGAAGAGCTGGAAGCCATGCTGGACCGGGTGGATAAACTGGATCTCCGGGATTTCATTCTGCCTGACAACTGGTACGCTGAAAAGAAGCGGATCTACGAGCATTACGGCAAACGGCCTGCCCTCTGGCGCCATGTCCGGGGTCCGGTAACATTGGCCACCTCCATTTTTGGCGCAGAGAACCTGATCTTCCTCTATTACGATGCCCCTGAGCTGTTTGAGCGGTTCAGCCAGACCATTCTCCGTGTCATCAAGGCGTACATTGAGGTTTCCACCGAGGAGGCGGGCTATACCATGGTGACAGCTCCTCACGGCTTCTCCTTTGCAGACGATGACTGCAATCTCTTTACGCCTGAGATGTATGAGGTATTCGGCTATCCGGTCCTGAAGGAGGTCTTTTCTATTTGCAGCCCCAATCCTGAGGATAACCGGTATCAGCATTCAGACTCTGCCATGGGTCATCTGCTGCCCATTCTGGGCCGGCTGAATCTTACCGGCTGTAACTTCGGTCCCACTGTGACAGTGGCGGAGATCCGCCGGCATATGCCCCGTACCCGGATTGACGGTCAGCTTGCACCCTTTACCTTTATGCGCAACAACGAGGAGGACATCATTGCTGAGGTGCGGCGGGACTGCGAAATGGCCAAGGCCAGCGGCATTAAGGGCCTGAACATCAGCACGGCCGGTTCCATCAACAACGGCTCGCTGCTTACCAGTATGCGTGCGGTCATGTACGCCATTCAGACCTACGGACGGTACTGATGCAGAGATAAAAAATTCCCGGAGAGGCACAGCAGATGCTGTGCTCTTTCCGGGAATTTTTTGTTTTCGGTATTCAGGTAACCTCTTCTCCATCGGCGCCATAGCGGGAGAGAAACCGTCTAGTGCGCTCGTGAGTGGGCGACTCAATGACCTGACGGGCGGGCCCCTGTTCCACGATCACACCGCCGTCCATAAAGACGACTTCGTCTGCTACATCCCGGGCAAAGGCCATCTCGTGGGTGACGATAATCATGGTGGTCTGCCGGCTGGCCAGATCCCGGATGACCCGCAGCACCTCTCCGGTCAGCTCAGGGTCCAGTGCAGAGGTGGGCTCGTCGAAGCAGAGAATATCTGGCTTCAGGGCCAGCGCCCGGGCAATGGCGACTCGCTGCTGCTGGCCGCCGGACAACTGATGGGGATAGTGTCCGGCGCGGTTGGCCAGTCCCATGGAGGCGAGGAACTGCAAGCCTTCCTGTTGGATGCGCTCCTGCTCTTCTTTTCGGTTTGCTTTCCAGGCCCCCGTTTCCTTGGAGAGAAGGGTCATGGCTAGGGTCACATTTTCCAGGGCAGTATACTGGGGGAACAGGTTGAAGGACTGAAATACCAGTCCAAAGTGCAGGCGCTTTTTCCGCACCTCCCGTTCCTTTTGGGTGGTGGGGTCCGCTGCATCAAAGATGCACTGCCCATTGACGGAAATGGTTCCTCCATCGGGGATTTCCAGAAAATTCAGACAACGCAGCAGGGTGGTTTTACCACTGCCGGAGGAACCGATAATGGCCAGTGCCTGCCCCTTTTCCAGGGAAAAGCTGATATCCTGTAGTACCTGGGTAGCACCGAAGCTTTTTTGTAACTGATTGACCTGTAAAATTGACATGGCTGCCACCTCAACGGAAATAATCCAGCTTTTTCTCGATCCAGTTGAACAGCAGGGTCAGAGCTCCTACGAAAACCAGATAGAAAACGCCGGTATAGAACAACGGCCAGATCATGCCCTGCCGCAGGAAGGTTTCACCCTGTTTGATGATCTCCACCACTGCAATGATGCGAGCCAGGGAGGTATCCTTTACCAGGGTGATGATTTCGTTGGACATGGGGGGAACGATTCGTTTGACCATCTGTAACAGGGTGACCTTGAAAAAGATCTGCCGTCGGGTCATACCCAGCACCAGACCGGCTTCATACTGCCCTCTGGGTACACTCTCGATGCCGCCCCGGTAAATCTCGGAAAAATAACAGGCGTAGTTTAAAACAAAGGCTACAACGGCTGCAATCATCCGGCCATTTGTACTGGAACCCCAGATGTTGACATCGAAGATGAGTCCAGGCCCATAGTAGATGATCAGCAGTTGGAGCAGCAGCGGTGTGCCGCGGAAAATCCAGACAATGCTTTTGACCAGCAGGCTGACAGGCTGAAACCGGGACAGCCAGCCGATACGGCACCGATGGAAGGGCCGCCATTTGTTGATGGAGCCGAAGGAAATCACCAGTCCCAGCGGCAGGGAAAAGAGCAGGGTCAGAAAAAACAGCTGTGCGGCTGTGCCGGTTCCTTCCAGCAGCGCACGGGTTACAGTCCAAAACATGACAGTTTCACTCCGATACAAAAATCCGATACGCAAAAAGGGCAGAAAGCCACAGCCTCCTGCCCAGCTGATGTGCTTTATTCTCTGTCCAGCACAACCTTCTGAACGCCATACTGTTCAGCCAGCTCCATCAGGGTGCCATCTGCATAGAGCTCATCCAGCACGCCGTCAATATAGGCGGCCAGATCCGATCCTTTGCGGCAGCCGATGCCGTATTCCTCATCGCTCAGGGAGAGCACATTGACAAGATCGGGATAATCGGTGCCCTCACCGATCATGGCACCAGCCATAAGCAGATCGATGACACAGGCGTCGGACGTGCCGGCTGCAACCTCCATCAGGGCTGCTGCCTGGGTTTCCACCGAGTTGCACTGGAAACCTTCGGCTGTGGCCACTTCCTCACCGGCAGAACCAGCCTCTACTACAAAAAGCAGATCCTTCATGCTTTCGGCATCCGTGTAGTCTGCGGCTTTGTCAGCATTCATGACGACAACCTGAGAGTTTTTGCAGTAGGCTTCGGTGACCGTCATGCCGTTGCGGGTTTCGTCGTTGAGGGTCATGCCATTCCAGACGACATCTACGCTTTTGTTTTCCAGTTCCATGATCTTGTTGCCCCAGTCAATTTCGATGAATTCTACCGGGACTTCCAGCTTTTCAGCGACTTGTTTGGCCAGGTCAGCATCGAAGCCGATCCATTCACCGGCTTCATCCTTGTAATCCATGGGCTTGAAGTCGGTGATACCTACTACCAATTTTCCTTTATCCTGAATATAGGCGACGTCGCTCTGTCCGTCCGAAGTTGCGGGCTGTTTGTTGCAGCCGGCAAAACCGACAGCTGCTGTCAGTGCGAGAAAGAGTGCCATCCATTTTTTCGCTGCCATGCGTCATTCCTCCATAGTCCTTGATGCGGCGTATGTTGCTGCCGCTATATTACTTTAGCATAGTATCACAATAAAACAAAGTTGTCAAGTGTTCTGTTCTATTTTTTTAAAAGTCAGCAGAATAAAAATGAGAGCAATATGAAACGGACAGTCTATGACTGTCCGTTTGAATCACTTATTCTTCTCTCAGGGTATAGGGGAAATCAACCTTCAGATCCCGGAAATAATACT
>CALXFL010000191.1 GCA_944387515.1 uncultured Clostridia bacterium | reverse complement strand
AAGGAAAGTCTTACATCAGGGATTCATAGAGGGCAATGATATCCTCCAGAGTGGGATCCTTGGGGTTGCCGGGACGGCAGGCGTCGTCCATAGCAGACTGAGCCAGGAAGGGGATATCCTCAGCCTTGACAATGTCCTTCAGGTTGGCAGGAATGCCTACATCAGCAGACAGCTGCTTGACTGCGTCAATGGCAGCCTGACGGTATTCCTCCTGAGTCATCTCGTCCACACCTTTGACGCCCATCGCTCTGGCGATTTCCCGGTACTTCTCACCGGTTGCCTCGGCGTTGTAAGCCATGACAGTGGGCAGGATGATGGCGTTGGCTACACCATGGGGGGTGTCATAGACAGCGCCCAGAGGATGAGCCATAGAATGTACAATACCCAGACCGACGTTGGAGAAGCCCATACCGGCTACATACTGGCCCAGTGCCATGCCTTCACGGCCTTCGGGTGTGCCGGCCACAGCCCCCCGCAGAGAGCGGCTGATAATTTCGATGGCTTTCAGGTGCATCATGTCGGTCATTTCCCAGGCGCCCTTGGTGATGTAACCCTCGATGGCGTGGGTCAGGGCATCCATACCGGTGGCAGCAGTCAGGCCCTTGGGCATGGAGGACATCATATCGGCGTCGATCACAGCCACAACGGGAATGTCATGGGGATCCACGCAAACGAATTTGCGGTTCTTCTCCACGTCGGTGACTACATAGTTGATGGTAACCTCAGCAGCAGTACCGGCAGTGGTGGGAACGGCAATGATGGGAATGCACTTGTTCTTGGTGGCCACAGCGCCTTCCAGGCTGACCACATCGGCATACTCAGGGTTGGCCACGATGATAGCCACACCCTTGGCGGTATCCATTGCAGAGCCGCCACCGATGGCAACGATGGCATCAGCGCCTGCGGCCTTGAATGCAGCTACACCTTCCTGAATGTTCTGGATGGTGGGGTTAGCCTTGATCTTGCTGTACACTTCATAAGCGATGCCAGCCTGCTCCAGCAGGTTGGTCACCTTGGTGGAAACCTGAAAACGGATCAGGTCAGGGTCGGTTACGACCAGGATTTTCTGAAAGGCTCTTGCCTTAATTTCATCAACGATGCAGGAAATGGAACCGGCACCGAAGTAGGATGTTTCATTTAAAATCATTCTGTTTGCCATGGGCATCAACCTCCTGAAGCTTTTTCTCCTTCATTTTAGCACGGGAATGTGAAATTTTCCAGTATTTTTCTCGCATAAAATGGGACAATTTTCCTGTATTTTTAAAGAAGCAGCCAGAGCAGCGCCAGTTTCAGTCCTGGTTCCACATCTTCGCCTGAAAGCACCAGCAGCAAGAGCAAAATCAGCATCCGGTCACTGTCCAGCTGGCGCAGCAAACTGGCGGGAAAATCCTGAAACGGACCTCTTTCTGCCACTGGCGGAGAGGCAGCAGGACAGGGAGCCGGTGCTGAACGCTGGGGTGGAGAAGCAGGTGCCGTCTGTTCCATCCGTTGACGGGCACGCCGCTGCATTTCCCGCACCCGCTCTGCTGCATCCCGCTGCATGGCCATCAGCTGTGCAGCGGTGTAACCGCTTTTGCCAGACATGGCACCACCTCCTTCCCAATCATCCCATACCTTCCCGCAGCAGGGGCAGCAGATTGACAAGCTGCAAAAGCCTGATCGCCTCATCCACCTTGGCGCGCCGTTCTTCCCTCAGCAGCGGCCGTAGTGCCCTGAGAAGGGCAGCAGACGGATTGTCTTTGTTCATATTCTGCATCATCCGTCCCAGCCGGAGAAGCATCTGGGGGTCCATTCCCTCTTCTCTGCCAGTGCCGCCCAGATTTCCCAGAAGGCCGGACAGCTGTCCGGCGGACGGAAGAGAAGCGTTTCCACTTTCTTCTCCCCCGATTCCCAGCATCCGGGCGGCTTGCTGAAGCTGATTCATTCCCTCTTCACTGTTAAGGAGCTGCCCCAGCTTCTCCATCAACGGATCCTGTTCTGCCATACCACTGCCCCCGTTCCCTGTGTTTTAGCTGTTCAGCTTCTTATTTTCCCCCCAGCAGTTTCTGAAGCAGGGCCTGCACCTGGGGAGAACTGGCCAGTTTTTTGGCCGCCTGGGGATCTGCAATCAGTTTGTTGACGGTTGCCCGGGTAGCCGGGTCCAATCCTGATGTCAGACCCGCCAGATCCCCTCTGGCTGCCTGCTGCTCCAACTGGGATATGCTTTTGCCGGTTTTGGCTGAAAGCATCTGTAAGAGCTTCTGCTCTGCACGCTGATCCTGTGGCTGTTTCAAAAGATCTCCTCCTCGATGAGTCTCGATTGACTCTCTCTGTCAGATGGATTATACTTATGCTGAGCTGTTCCCAAAAATGTCTCTGCATACTGTGAAAGGAGTGCCGCCATGCGCATCATCGTCCTGTCAGATACCCATCGGAATTTCCACTCTTTCCATGAAATTGTCCTCAGGCACCAGAAGGAAGCCCATCTGTTCCTCCATTTGGGAGATGGGGAACGGGATGTGGAGGACATTTCCGATCTTTTCCCGGATCTGCCTCTCCGCCATGTCCGGGGAAACTGCGATGCCATGTCCATGGCACCTGCGGTAGATATTCTGGAGGTGGGCGGTGTCCGGATTCTGGCCTGCCATGGGCATACCCTGGGAGTCCAGAGCGGATGCGGGCGTCTGGAAGAGATGGCACGCAAAAGCGGCTGCTCCATTGCATTATATGGCCACACCCATGTGGCTGACATTCATTACAGCGACGGACTCTACCTGATGAATCCCGGCAGTCCCTCCTGCCCCCGGGCAGGGAAACCATCTTATGGCGTTATCGATATCCTGCCAGAAGGCGTTTTTCCCTTCCTGGTGGAATGCTGAAACCCCTGCCCGGGCCGGAAAACCCTCTTACGGCGTTATCGATATCCTGCCGGAGGGAATTTTTCCCTTCCTGGTGGAGCTCTGACTTTTTACCTTTGACAGAAAGGAATGTTATTTATGAAACTGATGATCGCTTCTGATATTCACGGCTCTGCCGTTTTTTGCCACCAGCTGCTGGAGGCTTTTGACCGGGAGCATCCCTGGCGTTTGCTCCTGCTGGGAGACATTCTCTATCACGGTCCCCGCAATGATCTGCCGGAAGGATACGCGCCCAAGGAAGTCATTGCCATGCTGAATCCGCTGGCTCCCTCCCTGCTCTGTGTCCGGGGAAACTGTGACACCGAGGTGGATCAGATGGTGCTCTCCTTTCCCATCCTGTCGGATTCCTGTCTGGTATCCCTGGACGGCGCCACTCTCTTTGCCACCCATGGCCATCACTTTGGTCCGGAGCAGCTGCCGCCCCTGGCAGCGGGAGACATCCTGGTCAGCGGCCACACCCATGTTCCGCTTTGCCAGAGAGTGGAGAATGTGCTCTGCCTCAATCCCGGTTCCGTTTCCATTCCCAAAGAAAACAGTCCCCGCGGATACCTCGTCTGGGAGGACGGCAACCTTCAGTGGAAAACCCTGGACGGCACCGTCTGGAAATCCCTTTCTGCAGAAGAACGGGCAGCCATCATGAAGTAAAAACCGTGATTTCTTATCCAGTTTGAGGCGGTTTTGACACAAATCCTCCCGCTTTCTTGATTTTCTTTTACCAATATGCTAAACTGGAATTGATATGGCCTGACATCCTGTACTGGCCAGTAAATACATAAGGAGGAACAAACAGATGAAATTTGGTGTGTTTTCTGTAAGCATGCCCGAATACGGCGTGGAAGAAAGCCTTCAGCTCCTCAAGGAGCTGGGATATGACGGTGTGGAATGGCGGGTAGCCGAAATCCCTGCTGAGGAGCCCAAGGACATTCCCTTTGAGGGCCGTTACTGGGTCTACAACAAGAGCACCGTGGACATCAATACCCTGGGTGAAAAGGCCGCTGAGCTGAAAGCGCTCTGCGACAGCTACGGCATTGAGATCCTGGCCCTGACCACCTACCTGAACCCCAAGGATCATGACAAGGTGGAAAAGGTGCTGCAAGCCGCTCAGTCCATCGGCTGCCCCAAAATCCGGGTATTCCCGCCCCAGTACAAGGAAGAGACCAACTACAACGAAGAATTCGCCGCCATGCGGGCTGATGTAGAAGTTCTGGCAAAACTGGCTGCCAAATACGGCGTCAAGATCCTCTTTGAGATCCACATGGACAACCTGCTGGCCAGCCCCAGCTCTGCCCGCCGGATGCTGGAAGGCCTGGATCCCAATTGCGTCGGCCTGATCTTTGACCCCGGCAACATGGTCAACGAAGGCTTTGAAAACTACAAGAAGAGCCTGGATATGCTGGGTGACTATGTGGCTCACGTCCATGTGAAAAACGGCATCCTGGCTCCCGATGGCGAGGACGAGCTGGGCGCCGCCAAATGGAAACGCCAGTGGACTCCCCTCCAGAAGGGTATGGCTGACCTGAAGAAGTTCTTCACCGTTCTGCAGGCTTCCGGATATGACGGAACCGTCTGCATCGAGGACTTTTCCAATGAGGAAAGCACCTACGACAAACTGAAGCACAACCTGGAGTACATCCGCAAACTGCGGGAAGCTACCCGTCCCGAGGCATAATCACCGCCCATGCTTTACTTAT
>CALXFL010000190.1 GCA_944387515.1 uncultured Clostridia bacterium | reverse complement strand
TTTCTGTCAGGCATCTGCCAGTTTTTTCAGGGTGGTGTATTCGGACTTGACGGTCTTATAGACCAGCAATCCCTTTTTCTGACCATAACGGCGGATGATGTCCCGATAGAATTCCTGCTTTCCCCGGGAGGTGACCACATCCTGGGCGATCCGTTCCCGGTGCTCGTCTGTGACGATATCGGACAGGGCCGCAGGCAGTGCGGCAGCTACCCGAAGAATTCTGGGATCCGTTTCTTCCTGCCGGGCCGGCTTCTTTTCTGGTGCCGGTGCGGCAATGGGAGAGGTGGCCAGCAGTGCTTCCAGAGAGAGCCCTTCGTCCTCGTCTTCATCTGGATTAAAGAGAGGTTCCAGGTATTCCCGCTGGGGAGGTTCCGGCAGATCAGAGGAGTGGGGCAGCGGCGCCTGAGCAGGGGCGAACAGATCAATGACGTTGATGATATCCAGTTCCTGCTCGGCTTCCTCGGGTTGTGATTCTTCTGCTGCCTCCTCCAATGTCTCGGAGAGAATGCGGTCAGGAAGGGGCATGTCCTCAGGATCGGCTGTCTCCACAGGCAGGGTCCGGCGGTTGGCCTGGCTGTGGAGATCAGCAAGCGTCAAAGTGGAGCGACGGTACACAATGCAATCGGTGGGAATATAGCCGCTGTTCCAGAAGTCATAAAGGGCGTCAAAGCCGGAATCGTTGCTGATAATGTACAGATGAGAATATTCACCTGAAGCCAGCAGCCATCCAAGCAGGGTGGAAAGCTGGAAGTCCAGGGAATTTTTTCCGCCCCGGCGAATCTGGTAATACTCCACCTGTGCCTGGCAGGTGATGATTTTCTGATGCATTTCAAAGCTGATGGTATTGGAATTGACGCTGTAAAGGATAATGACCTTGTCTTCTTTGGTCAGTGCTTCAATACCGGTTAGGCCGGCTGATTTGACGTTTTCAAAGTCGATGAGAAAAGCTCTCACAAAAAGACCTCCTGTTTATTTGGCTTTGGTGTATTTTTGACGGTATTCCACCGGCGACAGCCCGGTGGCTTTTTTGAAGACCTGGGAAAAATAGGAGAAATTGGAGTATCCCACCCGGGAAGCTACCAGACTCACCGGAATCATGGTGTCAGCCAGCAGAGAACGGGCAATGCCCATCTTCTCCGACAAAATGAAATCTCCCAGGGAAACACCGGTTTCCTTTTTGAAAAGCCGGGACAGATACTCAGGATTCAGGAAGATGGCATCGGCAATTTCAGAGCGGCTCAAATCCTTTTCAATGTTTTGCCGGATATAGTCGATGGCACGTTCAATGGGGGTGCGTTCGGCAGAGGCGCCCATCTTGTTCTGGATATACTGGATGGCAAACTCCACCAGGGCTGTCATCTTGTCATAGGAGGTATAGGCCCTGAGAAAATCCTCAAAGGGGTATTCCTCGTAAAAGATGTCATGGGTACGGCTTTCATAGCTACGGGCCACGGTAAAGAACATCTGGATGAAGTCTTGATGGAACTTAGCCAGAAACTCTGCGGTAACGGCGCCCTGCTCTTTCTGGTGTTGCAGGTAGTGGAGGGCCTCAGCCAGCACATCGGCGCAGTGTCCCTGTTCCAGGGAAGCTGCCCAATGGGTCATGTTGGGGAATGAATACACATAGTTTTCAATCTGCCGCCGCTGGGAAGGGGTGAAAACCTCACTATATCCGGCTACGTTGTCCTGCATCCGGCGGGTGAGGAGCTGGTACTCGTGGTAGAGCTGTTCCAGCTGGATTTCGTCGCCCATATAGCAGGCCAGCACCAATCCCTTTTCTTCCCGGAGACTGCTGATTTTGTGCCGCAGCATCGCCGGCAGATCGATCCACTGGCTGGAACCCCGGTAAAGGATGGCCAGGAAGGTATCGCCGGTGAGTTGAATGAGCAGAACCGTGTCGTCTTCCCGTCCCAGTCCCTGGGTAAGCATCTGACGGAGAATCTCTCGCAGTCCGGAGCCCGACAGGTCCTTATGGGTTTCAGGTAGAATCTGGATCAGCAGGGGACAGAGGAAATCATGGGGCAGCAGCGGGATTTCCAGTCGCTTGAGATCCTGTACCAGACTGTCGGTGGTCTGTCCGCCGCTGAGATAAACCCGAAAGCAGCTTTCCGCCATGATTTCCTCTTTTTCCCGCCAGTAAAGGCCCACTTCATAGGTTTCCCGCATCTGGATATCCTGCTGGATTTTCTGAATGGCCTTGCTGACCGCTGCTTCGATTTCCTCATAGGGGGCCGGCTGAAGGATGTAGTCAAATCCGCCCAGCCGCACGGCCTCCTTGGCATACTCAAATTCTGCATGAGCCGACAGGAAGATACACTCGGTGGGAAAGTGATTTTCCCGTACCCACCGCAGCAGGTCAAAGCCGTTGGTAGGGGGCATTTCGATATCACAGAGCATCAGATCCACGCCATGGTCCCGGAAAACGGTCTTGGCTTCGCTGACGCTGTAAGCTGGGAATACCTGTCCCACACCCAGCTGTTCCCAGTGAACGCCATCCATGACGCCATGTACCACATCGGGCTGGTCATCAATGACCAGCACAGACCAGTTGGTTTTGTTCATTGGGCATCCTCCTCTCTGGGGGTGTTTGGCTTATAGGGGATGAGCACCTCGGATACCGAACCGGGGTTGCTGTTGTAAAAGGCCAGCATTACCTGATCTCCATACAGCAGCCGCAGCCGGTGCCGAACGTTGTTCAGGCCCACATGGTGCCCGGTATAAATGCTATCTGAGATGTGATTGATTTCGTCCAACACTTCTTCAGAAAAACCGGTTCCATTGTCCCGAACGCTGATATCCAGATAGGATTCCTCTCCGCTGCAAAGGACAGAGGCCTTGATGAACAGCTTCAGCTGGTAATCCGGCCGGGTCTCGTGCTTGATGGAATTTTCCACAAAGGTCTGAAGGGTCAGGGGCGGAATGGGAAAGGAGAGGAGCGAAGCCGGTACATCAATCTCACATTCCGGGGGATTGACGGTGCTGATCCGCTGAATCTGGATATAATTCCGGATATGGTCCAGCTCCCGCTGGAGGGGCACCAGATCCATCTTATCCTGGAAGATATAGCGGATGTGGTTGGAAACTGACAGGATGAGCTGCTGTACCCGGTCATATTTTTTCTGCTGGGCAGCGGCGTAGACGCATTTGAGACAGTTGAGGAAGAAGTGGGGCCGGATCTGGAGCTGCAGGTATTGAAGTTCCGCCTTCTGGCGTCCCAGTTCCTTTTCATATGCTTCGATCTTCAGATCCTGAATCTGGGCCATCATGCTGTTAAAGGTGTCATTGACCTCCTGAAATTCCTGTGCTGCGCTTCCGGTGGGGACCTGTGCACTCAGATCTCCGGATCGGATTGCAGCAATGGTCCGCTGAATATCGGCCAAAGGCCGCAGCAGGGAACGGCGGATCCAGATGAGACTTAGAGGAATCAAGCCGATGGAAAGGGTGGAAAACACGAGCAGCAGAACCTGCACCCAGTTGAGGTGAGAAAGGAATCCGGTTTGTCCTACCAACAGATACAGGCAGATATCGGTACCTGAAATAGGATTTCCCAGAATCATGAACCGCTTGGGTGTACCTGAAATAATGAAGTCCTTTTTACTGTCAAGAGCCTCTGCCAGAGAAAGTCCGTTGGTATTGACCAGCTCCTGCTGGGTGACCGGCTGGCCGGTGGCATAGCCGAAGACTGCGGTGGCTTCGGTATCGGATGCTCCGCTGTTTTGAGTCAGGATGCTGGAGAAGGGAACCATAGCAATCAGATAGGTGGAACGCCCTCCATAAAACCGCAGCAGAAAGGCCTCGCCGCCAATTTTTCTGGTTACCCAGCCGTCCCGGTAGCTGATGCTGTTTTTTTCCACCATGGTCCGCACCTGGCGCTGGATTTCGGTTTTTTGCTCATAGGATTCTCCGGCGGCAAAAATATCCCGGTAGCTGTTGCTGGTGGCGCTGTAAATAAAGAAGGCGCCAACGCAGGGATAGGAGGAGAGACTGGCCTGTAACTGGGTAATGAGGGCGTGGGAGGAGAGATGAGCCTGCAATTGGCCGACGCCGCTGGAAAGTCGGATAAAATTTCCATCCCGGGCAGTCAAGGCAGTGAGAAAATCGTCCACCGAATCGAGATCCTGCTCAATCTGTGCCGTATAAAAGGAGAGGGTGCGCTGGTTGGATTCTGCAATTTTCTCATTGGACAGTGAGATACCATAAAAAGAGGAAAAGATCAGAATACTAAGCAGGGGAATCAGCATTGCCAGCAGCCCGCCCACCATTTGTGCCTTCAGCGAACCGGGTTGTTTTTTCTGCACAGCAAGCGCTCCTCTCTCTGGATGGAATGGAAATTTCAGCGGCTGGTACAGCTGGACCGGCGTCAATCGCTGCTTTGCAGTTATTATATCACACAATCGCCCCATCGGACAAGGGGCGGCGTTTTCTGTCCTTTTTCTCAAAAACATTTAAAACCTTCAGTTTACCGTATATTTACATAATAATTTGCATTTTGCAGTCATTTAAAGGATAAAATTTTATAAGTGTGTATTTTTATTCACTCTATTCTGCCGAAAATGTATTTCATAAAAAGTCATTCGTTTTTAAAGGACGGAACAAGCGCTTCTCTGTGAGTTTGTATGGGTAAGTCTATAATATTTTAGGCATAATAACGAAAGATGCGGCGCGGTTT
>CALXFL010000189.1 GCA_944387515.1 uncultured Clostridia bacterium | reverse complement strand
CCTCCTGCCAGAAAGAGGATGCTCAGCAGCAGCGTCACACCATACAAAATCCAATCCCGCCGTCTCGCCTTATCCACAAAACCGCCTCCCTGTCTTTCGCTGGTATCAAAATAAAAACAAATTGAAAACTTTTTAGATTCAATCTAAAAATGCGTGACAAACTGCCATTATTATACTATAATAATGGTAAAAAGACAACTATAATACATGGTGTACCCTGATGATATGGAGGTATTGAATATGAGTGTGCAAGCCGTAAAAACACTGACGTTTCGGGATGAGGTGCTCAACGCACCCAAAGATATGCCGGTTCTGGTGGACTTCTGGGCGCCCTGGTGCGGTCCCTGTCAGATGCTCTCCCCTGTTATCGAGCAGATTTCTGACGAACTGGATGGCGTAAAGGTCTGTAAGGTCAACGTAGACGAGGAACCGGATCTGGCTGCCTCCTATGAAGTCTTTTCCATTCCCACCCTGATTCTGTTCCGGAATGGAGAGATTGAGAATCAGATGGTGGGTGTGCGGCCTAAAGCAGCAATCATCTCGATGATTACCGGATAAAAAAGGAGGATGTCTATGCAAATCTGGGACATTGCCATTGTGGGCGGCGGAACAGCCGGTATGACGGCTGCCATCTACGGCGCCCGGGCAGGAAAAAAAGTCGTCGTTATGGAGGAGCTCATCTGCGGCGGCCAGATTGTCAACGCTTCTGAGGTAGAAAATTACCCGGGTATCAAGTCCATTTCTGGTGCTGAATTCGCCGCTTCTCTCTACGAGCAGGCAGCAGCAGCGGGCGCTTCCTTCGATTTTCGCTCGGTGAGCGGGATTGAAGAGCAAGACGGCGTTAAAAAACTCCTTACCGATGGTGAGCCCGTGCTGGCACGCACGGTGATTCTGGCCACCGGTGCCCGCAACCGTCCTCTGGGACTGGAACGGGAAGAGGCTCTCACCGGCAAGGGCGTATCTTACTGCGCCACCTGTGACGGTGCCTTTTACCGGGGTAAGGTCACGGCTGTACAGGGCGGCGGCAACACGGCACTGGATGATGCACTGGTGCTGTCCGGGCTCTGCCAGCAGGTCTACCTGATTCACCGCCGGGACGAGTTCAGAGGAGAGCGCAGTCAGCTCACTCAGGTGGAAGCCCGCCCCAACATCACCATTCTCCGCTCTCACACGGTTTCGGCGCTGCTGGGAGAGGAACGTCTCTCCGGTATCCGGATCCGGGATCTGAAAGATGACACCGAACGGGAACTGCCGGTGGACGGCCTGTTTGTCGCCATCGGCCAGATGCCCCAGAACGAACGGTTCCACAACCTGATCGAACTGGACCGAAGCGGCTATATTGTAGCAGGAGAGGATTGCAAAACCAGCTGTGCCGGTGTCTTTGCCGCCGGTGACTGCCGTACCAAAACAGTCCGGCAGCTCTCTACCGCCGCAGGCGATGGCGCTGTAGCTGCATTGGCTGCACTGGATTTCCTTTCCCGCAGCTAAATCTTTTTAAACAAAAGTGGCATAGAACCATCAAGTATGGTATAATCATATCAACAAGCCGAGACCGCCTCCAGTTGGAGGCGGTTTGACTATCCGGAACGAAAGGATGAACATCATGCCGTTTACTGTTATCTCTCCCAACGAAATCACTTCCAATCCCTTCTCCATGCTGCATCAGCAGTGGGCACTGGTCACCGCCCGCTCTCCGCAGGGAGCCAATCCCATGACTGTCAGCTGGGGCGGAGTCGGCATCATCTGGAACAAACCCGTTGCCACCATCTATATCCGTCCCCAGCGCTATACCCACCAGCTATTGGAGGAAGAGGACACCTTCACCATCAGCTTTTATCCTGAGAGCTGCCGGGATGCCCTGAAGCTCTGCGGCTCCAAATCCGGACGGGAAATGGATAAGGCAGCTGCTGCCGGTCTGACTCCGGTGGAACAGGACGGCTTTTGCTTCTATGAGGAAGCTGAACTGGTCCTCTGCTGCAAAAAGATCTACAAGGACACCATCAAACCCGAAGGTTTCCTCTCCCCCGACATTGCAGGCAACTATCCTGCCAAAGATTACCATGATATCTATCTGGGAGAAATCGTCCAGGTGCTAAAGAAAGCCTGATGCGGACACACTGCTATACAGTCGAAGCCGGAGATGATGGCCTGCTGCTGGGGGACTATCTCCGGCTTCGCCATCAGTACTCCCGCCGGCTCATCATTCAACTGAAAAAAGGTGGGATCACGGTCAACGGCCAGCACCGGCGAATGGTGGATCCGGTGGCAGCGGGAGATGTGATCCAGATCCGACTGGGAGAAACCGAAACCATCAACCTGCTTCCCAATCCGGATTTACAGGTTCCAATCGTATATGAGGATGCAGACATCATCGCCTTTGACAAGCCGGCAGGCATGGCGGTGCATCCCTGCACCAAATACTACAACGACAGTGTCGGCAATTATTTTGCCGCGCTGTTTGAAAAGGAAGGACTGGCCTTTCGCCCCCTTTACCGGCTGGACCGGGACACCACCGGCCTTTGCCTCTCCGCCAAAAATACCCTGGCCGCCAGTCTGCTCATGGGCAAACTGGAAAAGGAGTATCTGGCTATTGTAGAGGGACAATTGCCCCAGGATGAAGGGACCGTGGATGCACCGCTAATCCGGGTGCCCGGATCCATTATTACCCGCCAGGTGGACCCGGACGGCCAGCGGGCTGTCACTCATTACCGGGTTCTTCAGCGAACCGCCACCCATACACTGCTGTCCCTGCGGCTGGAAACTGGCCGCACCCACCAAATTCGGGTCCATATGGCCTGGCTGGGATATCCCCTGGCCGGAGACACCCTCTATGGCGGTCAGGATACGCTGATCAGGCGGCAGGCTCTCCACTGTCACCGGCTCTGGCTTCCCGCCAGTCCGGAAAGGTCAGAGCTGGTACTCACCGCTCCTATTCCCCATGACATGGCAGCACTGCTGCCTCAGGAAGGAAAAAACCATGTCTTTTGAGTTGGTTGATCTGGAAAATTGGGCCAGACGCCCTTATTTTGAACACTATCTGAATGCCGTTCCCTGTGAATACAGCATGACCGTTTCGATGGATATTACCCGGCTGCGAAAAGTTCTTCAGGAAAGAAAGCTGAAGCTCTACCCGGTAGAGCTTTACCTGCTGGCTCTGGTGGTAAACCGGTATCCCCAGTTCCGCACCAGCCTGTCCGCTGACGGAAAGCCCGGCATCTGGTTGGACATGCATCCGTCCTACACCATTTTCCATCCGGAAACTGAAACCTTCTCCTCCATCTGGACCCACTGGCAGCCCTCCTTCACACGATTCTATCAGGATTGCCTTACCGATATGGAGACTTACCGGCACGCATCCGGATTTACACCCAAGCCGGATGAACCAGCCAACTGCTTTCCTGTTTCGGCCATTCCCTGGGTATCCTTTACCGGCTTCAATCTGAACCTGCACACCGAAGGCCGGTGGCTGCTGCCCATTTTTACCTCCGGACGGTTTGAAGAAACGGATGGCAAGTGGAAACTCCCGCTCTCTGTTCAGGTCCATCATGCCGTCTGCGACGGATTCCATCTGAGCCGGTTCATCACCGATTTGCAGGAGCTGATGGATCATCCCGAACAATGGATAGACAGCTGAATTTTTTCCGGTAAATCCAGCATCAGAAAGCATGAACCTATGGGCTCACCAGTGGTGAGCCCTGTGTTTTATCCACACTGACACCGAGATCTGATAAAAAATACAGCCTGGTACATATAGCACCAAGCTGTAAATACCGTATGAAATTGTGGTATGCTCCTGCGGCTGATTGAACTGCCCTTATATATGGGCCTCACTTATGCCATAGAAAAACTTCTTGATTTCTCTGTATGCAGGATATCTGATAGAATCAATGCGCTCGATAACCTTGGCTACATCATAGGCAACCTCTATGCTATTGACTGCAATATGACCATTTTCTTCCATTTCAAGTATGGCAGCTCTTGCGATATTTTTGTCACTTGCCGGACATCCCAATGAACCACTGTTGATAAACCACCTATCCTGATGATGGCAAATCTTTCTAGCGTGATCATGCCCGTATATGACAACATCCTGATCCATTTCTGGAAACAATTCAAGCAAGTCTGTTTCCGTCGGATTGGGCGTATAATGAACATATTGATTTTTCTCATTCATACAATAATGCATCACAGAAATTTTTTTGCCGCATTCATGGAAATCTACACGATAAGGCAGCCCTCTTAAAAATTCAACAGAAGACGGACTCAAACATTGATGCTCCCACTTATGATGCTCCATTTCATCATAGTCCATTCCTTCATCGTTGGGATATTCAGAAGGCATACCTTCCAATAAATATTTTTCATGATTGCCTCTGACTGCAATTAAATTTGGAATGGAAATCATTTTTTGAACAGTTTCTTCCGGATTGGGTCCGATTCCAATGATATCTCCCGCGCAAACGATTTTTTCACAGCTTTGTCTCTCAAATTCTTGCAGTACTGCATCCAAAGCAATTACATTATTATGTATGTCCGTTAATATTCCTATTTTCATGAACACCACACCTCTGCGTTTAAAGAGCTTTTGTCCGCCATTACGATATTGCCATTTATCCTATCAGATAAATGTGAACTTTTCTATCAAACACTTATGCGCTGTCTTATGATAC
>CALXFL010000188.1 GCA_944387515.1 uncultured Clostridia bacterium | reverse complement strand
TCCATCCGGTCGGCAAGCCGCTGTCTGGCCGGATGAAGATGGCCGTAAAGCCAGGGATTGGCGGCTTCGTGACGCAGAAGATACCGGTTGGCTCCGGCATCAAACAGCGCCTGATAGCTTTCCGCACTGCGCTCCCCCAAAGAAAGGGTAATCGCACAATCAGACCACCGGCGATGAATACCGGATACGATCTCCACCAACTTTTCATCGGTGTACCAGGGATCCTCTCCACTCTGAAGCACAAAGGTACGGAAGCCCAACTGATACCCCACCTGACAGCAATCCCAGATCTCCTCCGCTGAAAGACGGTACCGCTGAGCCTGCCGGCTGCTGCACCGCAGGCCGCAGTAATAGCAGTCATTCTTGCAAAAGCTGCTGAACTCAATGAGGCCCCGCAAATAGACCTGGTCACCATAATACCGCTCGCACACCTGACGGGCCAGAGAAAACAGGTACTCCGCCAGCTGAGGCGTTCGTCCCTCAATCAGCGCCGTCAGCTCTTCCCGGGAGAGCGTGCCACCAGCTGCCAGCTGGTCAATCCATGCCCTCATGGTGTCTCCTCCTCTGCTGCCGGAACCTTGGAATAGATGGCCTTGGTGCTGACACCGGGCAGACTGCCCAGCTTACCCGACATGGCACTGATGACATCTGCCGGTGCATCCACTGCCACACTGATGATACTCACCCGCCGTTTGGCATAGGGCAGCCCCATCCGGCCGATAATATACCGGCCATACTGATGAAGAATCCCATTGAGCCGTTCTACGGCATTGGGATTTTCCACCACAATACCAATAAGTGCAACTCTGGTTTCCATATGCGCTCCTCCTCTTTATGAAAGATTGTCCTGGCCTTACAGCCATTTCTGGGCCTGATACATTTGCAGGCCTAATTCTGCATCATCGCCATTGGCTTCCAGACAGCGTTTCAAATAAGCATCATCTGCCGGAAAAAGATCGTGGTCCTGGTTATACTGCGAAATATACCGTTCCCGGGAAACATCCACCCATTCCGCTACGGCTTTCTGGTAGGCCTGCCTGGCCCGTTCCGGCCCCATCAACTCCAGCTTTCCCGGCCCAAGATGGATCCCCAGCTCAATGTGATCGAGAAAATCAGGATACTCCTGATAGTCATCCCGGCAATCTGAAAAAAGCTGATCCCAGGCATAGGGCGGCATTTCGTCCCAATCCGTAAGGGCCAGTACAAATTCGAGGAAAGGAAAGGCCCGCTGATACATCAGCATTTCCTCCACCAGCTCACCTGTCGTAGGATATGTGGAACCTGTGATGCCATCAGCACCTACCAGTCCATCGGGATGGACCCAACCATACCGGGCAGGATAGTGATTCTTATTGAACCACCAGTTTTGCAGGTGCAAGGGGGATAGCTTCCCGCTCTCATATCCCGTCCTAAAAGTAAAGTAGGCATCGGTGCGGCGAATCACCTCAAAGGCCTCATCCGGCGTAATCCGCCGCCCCCGCAGGCGATAATAGGGACGTCTTGCATCAGCGTCATACCATTCCATCCCTGGATCAATCACCAGCTGATGGTTCTCCAGGTACTGAATATCCTCTTCTGACAAACGCACAAGTCCCTGTCGTGTCTGTGTTTTTGCAAGAAGCGGCAATAGAATCTCCCCCAGAATGTCCTGCCACACATCCATCACATCATTCCAGCACTGCCGCCAGCGTGTAAAATCGAGACAGAGTTTTCTCTCCTGAGCTGTCTGTAAAAGGCCCTCTGATCCATGCTCCTGGCAAAGCTCCAAAAATGTCATCACAATCCCTCCAAAAAACAAAAAGGCGCCCAAAAGGCGCCACCATTGGATTCTCCTATGGATACCGCCCTTTCCCTGGGAAATTCCCCGCAGGTCAGTGCAGATGCTGTTCAGACAGGCTTTTCCTTTACCGCCAGGCCATTTCCTTCCGGTGCAGGTATTTTACCGCTTTTATTATACTCCCAGCTCCTTCCCGCTGTCAATCCACCAGGACGTTTTAGAAGCTGCAAATATTTACATTTTATTCACATTTAGCTATTGACAAAGAATGCAAAATGGCGTATGCTAAACTTAGCACTCAGAGATCAAGAGTGCTAATAACGAAAACTAAGTTTATCAATAAAGTTTCCT
Organism: uncultured Clostridia bacterium; assembly: GCA_944387515.1. Classification (GTDB taxonomy): domain Bacteria; phylum Bacillota; class Clostridia; order Oscillospirales; family Ruminococcaceae; genus Faecivivens. The sequence goes on along the minus strand of CALXFL010000188.1, from coordinate 2,589 downwards.
GTTTACTGAATGTGGATCGCCACAGAAAGGATGAACAAGTATGAATGCTCAAAAGCTGACACAGAAATCCATGGAAGCCCTTCAGCAGGCACAATCCCTGGCGCTTGAGTATCAGCATATGCAGATTGAGCCGCTTCACCTGGCACACGCCCTGCTGAGCCAGGAAAACGGTCTGATCCCCCAGCTGGTCGCCAAGATGAACGTCCAGCCCGCCGCCCTGCTCCAGTCCGTGGAGAAAGAACTGCAAAAGATACCCGGCGTCAGCGGTCCTGGACGGGAACCCGATAAAATCTATGTCTCCCGGGATACCGACCGGGTATTGTCTGAGGCTGAAAAAGCTGCCCAGCGCATGAAGGACGACTTTGTCTCGGTGGAACACCTCTTTCTGGCCCTGCTGGACAATCCCGGTAGCGGCCTGAAAGCGGCCTTTGCCCCCTTCCGGCTGGATCGGGAGGAATTCCTCAAAGCGCTTTCCACTGTGCGTGGAAGTGCCCGGGTCACCACCGACTCCCCCGAAGACACCTACGACGCTTTGCAGAAATATGGTCACGACCTGGTGGCTGATGCCCGCAACCAGAAGCTGGATCCGGTAATCGGCCGTGACAGCGAAATCCGGAACGTCATCCGGATCCTGTCCCGTAAGAGCAAAAACAACCCCGTTCTGATTGGTGAGCCCGGCGTTGGTAAAACCGCCATTGCTGAAGGACTCGCCCAGCGGATTGTCCGGGGCGACGTGCCCGATTCCCTGAAGGACCGTATCATCTTCTCGCTGGACATGGGCGCCCTGATCGCCGGTGCAAAATACCGGGGTGAATTTGAGGAACGGTTGAAGGCTGTCCTCAACGAGGTAAAGAAGAGCGAAGGTAAAATTCTGCTCTTTATCGATGAGCTGCACACCATTGTAGGCGCTGGCAAAACCGAAGGTTCGATGGATGCCGGTAACCTGCTGAAGCCGCTGCTGGCCCGGGGTGAACTCCACTGCATCGGCGCTACTACCCTGAACGAATACCGCCAGTACATTGAAAAGGATGCCGCCCTGGAACGCCGGTTCCAGCCCGTCATGGTCAATGAGCCCTCGGTGGAAGACACCATCGCCATCCTCCGTGGCCTGAAGGAGCGGTACGAAGTCTTCCATGGCGTCAAAATTCAGGACCAGGCATTGATTGCCGCCGCCACCCTTTCTCACCGGTATATCACCGACCGGTTCCTGCCTGACAAGGCCATCGACCTGATCGATGAAGCCTGCGCCATGATCCGTACCGAGATCGACTCGATGCCCACCGAGCTGGACGTTATCTCCCGTAAGATCATTCAGCTGGAAATCGAGGAGGCCGCCCTGAAAAAAGAAACCGACCAGCTCTCCAAGGAGCATCTGGAGGAAATCCAGAAGGAACTGGCCGACCTGCGGGATCAACTCAACGAGATGCGCTCCCGCTGGGAAAACGAGAAAAACGCCATCTCCCGGGTTCAGAAGCTGCGGGAGGAAATCGAGCAGGTCAACGCCCAGATTGAGCTGGCCGAGCGGGAGTATAACCTCAACAAGGCTGCCGAGCTGAAATACGGCCGTCTACCCGCTCTGCAGAAGGAGCTGGCCGACGAGGAAGCCCTGGCCGATGAATCCAAGAAGCATCAGTCCCTACTGCGGGATAAGGTCACCGATGAGGAGATCGCCCGAATCATCGAACGGTGGACCGGTATTCCAGTCGCCCGGCTGATGGAAGGCGAACGGGAGAAGCTGCTGCACCTGGAAGACATCCTGCACCAGCGGGTTATCGGCCAGGATGAAGCCGTAGAGAAGGTCACCGAGGCCATCATCCGGTCCCGTGCCGGTATCCAGAATCCCGACCGGCCCATCGGCTCCTTCCTGTTCCTGGGCCCCACCGGCGTCGGCAAGACCGAGCTGGCCAAAACCCTGGCAGAAACACTGTTTGACGATGAAAAGAACATGGTCCGCATCGACATGAGCGAGTATATGGAGAAATTCTCGGTATCCCGTCTGATCGGAGCGCCTCCCGGCTATGTGGGCTATGAGGAAGGTGGCCAGCTGACCGAGGCTGTACGCCGTAAGCCCTATTCTGTCATCCTCTTTGACGAGGTGGAGAAGGCTCACCCTGATGTCTTCAACATCCTGCTTCAGGTACTGGATGACGGCCGGGTTACCGACAGCCAGGGCCGTACCGTGGACTTCAAGAACACCATTATCATCCTCACCAGCAATCTGGGTTCGGAGTATCTGCTGGAAGGCATTGAGCCCTCCGGTGAAATCAGCGCCGAAGCCAGAGAAAAGGTAGAAGCACTGCTGAAGCGCTCCTTCCGTCCCGAGTTCCTCAACCGTCTGGATGAGATTGTCTTCTACAAACCCCTGACCCGTGAAAACATCCTGGGCATTCTGGACCTGCAGCTGGAGGACCTGCGCCGCCGCCTGAAGGACAAACAGCTCTCGGTGGAGCTCACCGACGAGGCCAAGGATTATATTGTGGAACAGGGCTACGATCCCATTTACGGCGCCCGTCCGCTGAAGCGTTTCCTCCAGCGCAAGGTGGAGACGCTCATTGGCCGGATGATTATTGCAGATCTGGTACACCCCGA
>CALXFL010000187.1 GCA_944387515.1 uncultured Clostridia bacterium | reverse complement strand
TACCCGGTCCCCGGCGGCCAGCACCATGCTCCAGCCGCCCCGGATGGGATTGGGGAAGACCTTGGGGTCCCGGAAGTCCCGGAGGGTGGTGTTGGGAATCACCGGATTGCCGGGGTATTTCTGGAAGGTCACCCCGTCCAGGCTCCAGGCGATGCTCTGCTGCTGGTGGCTGCCGCTGTGGGTGAAGATGGCCACCAGGGGCGTCTTGTCGCCGGCGCCAAAGCCGGAGGTGTTGTCCCGGTCGTCTACAGCGCTGCCCGAGAAAATAGTGCCCAGTTCATCCGGCGCCAGGGCCACCGGCAGGTGCTCCCAGTGGATCAGGTCGGGGCTGACAGCGTGGCCCCAGTGCATGGGGCCCCAGACCGTGCCGTCGGGGTAGTACTGGTAGAAGAGGTGGTACTGTCCGTCCCGGTAGACCAGCCCGTTGGGGTCGTTCATCCAGTGGGCGGGCGGAGTGAAGTGGAGGACGGGACGGAAGTCCCGGATGCCGTTGGTGCTCATGGAAATCCCTCGATTCTGGAAATAGGGTTACAAGGTGACCAGCTTACTCGCAGTCGCCGCAGTCCTCGGTCTGGTCGTCGTCAAGAATCTCCCCGATCCGCATCCGGCGGGCATCCTTCATGGCCTCCACCTGCTGGTGGATCAGCTCCTTGACCTCCCGGGGGGTGCGGATGTTCTTCAGGGCCAGGTGGGGCGTGGTGCGGTCGGAGGAATGGAGGGTCACCGTTCCCACCCCGAAAATCCGCTGTCCCAGGGAAATGCTCAGGCTGATGTCCTGGATCCGGTAGAGCAGAACCTCCTCAAAGTGGGTGTTCAGCAGCCCCGTTTCCAGAAAAATCCGGTCCTCCGACAGGGAATACCGGGTAAAGCTGATGGGCATACCCAGAATGCGTTTGCGGTCCTTCCAGATCAGCTGTGTCTGTGTACTCATAATCAAGGCTCCTCTCTCGTCAGGTTGGTTTTATCATAGCAGAAAACCGCTCCCCCTGCAACCATCAGGTGGGATTTTCCTCCCCACCCCCCGGCAGCAGGCCGGTGACGTCCTCCTGAAAGAAATCCCGGATGATGTCCAGCATCGCCGAGATGGCGGGGGTGATGAGCTTGTTCTTGTGGAGCACCAGCGAGAACTTCCGGCGGCAGATCCAGCCGCGCCGGCAGACCCAGCCGTGGCGGCTGCCGTCCTCCCGCACCGGCACCGCAACCAGCGTGCCGCTTTGCAGCTCCTCCGCCACCAGCCGCACCGAGATCACCGTCATGCCTTCCCCCAGCAGCACCGCCTTCCGGATGGTGTCGGCGCCGCTGCAGGTCCAGCCCACCGTCAGGGGAATCCCCCGGTCGGCCATGTACCGGGTGAACAGCTCCCGGGTGCCGCTGCCCTCCTCCCGGAGGATGAACCGCTCCTTTCCCAGGTCGGACGGCTCCGCCCAGCCCCGCCGGGCCAGCGGATGGTCGGGGCGGCAGACCAGCACCAGATAATCCTCCACCACCGGAGTGGTGGCCAGGTCGGCGCTCTTGATCTGCCCTTCCACCAGGGCCAGATCCAGGCTGCTGTCCAGCAGCCCCCGTTCGATGGTGGCGGTGTTGTCCACCAGCACCCGCAGGTCGGCGCCGGGCTGCTCCTTCCGGTAGCGGGCCACCGCCCGCCCGATCAGGCTGCTGCCCACCGTCACGGTGGCCCCGATGCGGAGAATGGGGCTGTCCGACAGCTGCATCATGCCGGTTTCCAGGTTGTCGAAGGCCAGCACCACCTGTCTTGCCATGGACAGCAGCTGCCGCCCTGCTTCGGTGATGTAGAGCCGCTGGGAGAGCCGGTCGAAGAGCTTGACGCCGTAGTGGCGTTCCAGCTCGGCAATGCTCTGGCTGACGGCGGGCTGGGAGAGGTAGAACCGGGAGGCCGCCCGGCTCATCTTGCCGGTGTCGGCCACTTCAATGAAGATTTTCAGGTGCCGGATGGTCATGGGGACGCCTCCTACCGATTGAATTTATTTTTCAGTTTCCCAAAACCCATAAGAGAAACTTATGCTTCATATTGAAGAATACTATTTTTCTTTGGGGAAATCAAGTGGTATAATAAGAACAGACAGAAAAGCTGCTGGCACCCGGGTCACAGCCCGGGGGTACCGAGACAGCAGGAAACGTCATCTCCTGAAAGAAGGTCTTTGCATGAATGTACTGATTATCGGCGGCGTTGCCGCAGGCACCAAGGCGGCAGCCAAGCTGCTGCGGGAGGACCGGAACCTGGATGTCACCATCCTCACCAAGAGCCGGGACATCTCCTATGCAGGCTGCGGCCTGCCCTACTATGTGGGCGGTCTCATTGAGGACCGGGGCGAGCTCATCGTCAACACTCCCCAGAGCTTCAGCCGCCTCACCGGCGCCAAGGTCCGCACCGGCATCGAGGTCACCGCACTGGACCGCACCGCCAAAACCGTCACCGCCAAAAACCTGGACGACGGCAGCACCGAGACCCTTTCCTATGACAAGCTGGTCATCACCACCGGCGCCGAGCCCTTCAAGCCCAATCTTCCCGGCATCGACCTGCCCGGCGTCTTCTGCATGCGTACCCCCGACGACGCCATCGGCCTCCGGGACCAGATCGAGGCCGGAACCCTCAAGCGGGCTGTCGTGGTGGGCGGCGGCTTCATCGGCCTGGAGGTGGCCGAGAACCTGTCGGCTCAGGGCGTCCGGGTCACGGTGGTGGAGATGGCCCCCCACATCCTGCCCATGTTTGACGGCGAAATCGCCGAGTATCTGGAAAACCACCTGGCTGACCAGGGCATCATGACCTTCACCGGCGACCGGGTGGAGGAGATTCTGGGCGACGGCAAGGTGGAAAAGGTCAAGACCAGCCGCCGGGCCTTCAAGGCCGACGCCGTCATCATGGCCGCCGGTATCCGGCCCGCCACCGGCTTCCTCAAAGACACCGGCATTGAGCTGATGCCGAACGGCACCGTCAAGGTGGACGCCCAGATGCGCACCAACGACCCGGACATCTATGCCGCCGGTGACTGCGTCACCGTCACCAACCGGATTACCGGTCAGCCCGCCTGGTCGCCCATGGGCTCCTCTGCCAACATCGAGGGCCGCCTGCTGGCCCGCCACATGACCGGCAGCGACGTCTCCTATCCCGGCGTGCTGGGTACTGGCGTCATCCGGCTGCCCGCCATCAACGCCGGCCGCACCGGCCTGACCGAAGCGGAAGCCACCGCCGCCGGCTTCGACGCCGTCAGCGTCCTGGCTGCCGTGGACGACAAGGCCCACTACTACCCCGACGCCAGCAGCTTCATCATCAAGCTGGTGGCCGACCGCCAGAGCCGCCGCCTGCTGGGCCTTCAGGTCCTGGGCAAGGGCGCTGTGGACAAGGTGGTGGACATCGCCGTCATGGCCATCTCCATGAACGCCACCCTGGACCAGCTGGAGAACCTGGACCTGGCCTATGCGCCGCCCTTCTCCACCGCCATCCATCCCTTCTCCAACGCCGTCAACGTCCTCCAGAACAAGCTGTCCGGCGCATTGGAGAGCATGACCCCCGCCCAGTACCTGGCCGGAGAGGCCGAGGGCTACACCGTTCTGGACTTCTGCAAGGCCCCCCTGATTACCGGCGCCGAGTACCTGGCCCCCGGGGACATCAACGGCCCGCTGGAGGGCCATCCGCTGGATGAAAAGCTGCTGCTGGTCTGCAACCGCGGCCGCCGCGCCTACATGGCCCAGAACCGGCTGAAGTTCTACGGCTACCGGAACACCCGTGTCCTGGAAGGCGGTATGGCCTTCAATCAGGTCACCGTCTGAGCATCCACGCCGTTTCCCTGCCGGGATGGCCCCGGCAGGTCATGCCAATAAACAAAACATGGAGGTATTTTCATGGCCTGCACACTGAAACCCGAACAGATCAAACAGGTGAAAGCCCAGGGCTTTCTCAACAACAAGGGCACCGATAACTTCAACGGCCGTATCATCACCGTAAACGGCAAAATCACCGCCCAGCAGATGGCTGTCATCGCCGAGGCCGCTGAGAAGTTCGGCAACGGCACCGCCGCCTTTACCACCCGTCTGACCGTTGAGGTCCCCGGCATCCCCTTCGACAAGATCGAGGACTTCCGCAGCTATATTGCCAAGGCTGGCCTGGTCACCGGCGGCACCGGCTCCAAGGTTCGTCCCGTGGTGAGCTGCAAGGGCACCACCTGCCAGTACGGCCTGATCGACACCTTCGACCTGTCCGAGAAGCTGCACCACCTGTTCTACGAGGGCTATAGCGGCGTCAAGCTGCCCCACAAGTTCAAACTGGCTGTGGGCGGATGTCCCAACAACTGCGTCAAGCCCGACCTGAACGACCTGGGCATCGTGGGCCAGCGGATTCCCGGCTATGACCCCGACCTCTGCTCCGGCTGCCGCAAGTGCGCCATTGAGGCGGTATGTCCCATGGGCGCCGCTAAGGTCGTGGACGGCGTGATGCAGATCAACCCCGAGCTCTGCAACAACTGCGGACGCTGCGTGGGCAAGTGCCACTTCGACGCCATCGAGGACGGACAGACCGGTTACAAGGTCTATATCGGCGGCCGGTGGGGCAAGAAGGTTGCCCAGGGTCACGCACTGTCCAAGATCTTCACCTCTGAGGAGGAAGTGCTGGCCGTGGTGGAGAAGGCCATCCTGCTGTTCAGAGAACAGGGGCTGACCGGAGAGCGGTTTGCGGCTACCATCGACCGGCTGGGCTTTGAAAAGGTGGAAGCGCAGCTGCTGGGGGACGAAATCCTCGCAAGAAAGCAGCAGATTCTCGAAGCACACCTGCATGAGACCGGCGG
>CALXFL010000186.1 GCA_944387515.1 uncultured Clostridia bacterium | reverse complement strand
TGACCCGCAAGGAGCTCCCCTACACCCTGGGCATGATTGTGTTGGATATTGCAGCTCCGGTACTGCTGATGGCGGGCCTTTCCCAGACCTCAGCGGCAGGTGTCTCCCTTCTCAACAACTTCGAGATTGTCGCAACCTCTCTGATTGCCCTCTGCTTCTTCCGGGAACGGATTCCCCGCCGGCTCTGGCTGGCCATCGGGCTTATCACCCTCTCCAGCATTCTGCTCTCCCTCAATGAAGGCGGTGCACTGTCCTTTTCTCCTGGCTCGCTGCTGGTGTTGGCGGCCTGCGGATGCTGGGGACTGGAAAACAACTGCACCCGGGCTCTCTCCCAGAAAGACACTGTTCAGGTGGTCATGGTCAAGGGGATTTTTTCCGGACTGGGTTCCCTGTTGGTGGCGATACTGTCGGGGGAGATCGGATATATCCCCCCGGGGTGGATATTATCTGCCCTGCTGCTGGGCTTTGTAGCCTATGGCCTGAGCATCTTTTGCTATGTACTGGCGCAGCGGTACCTGGGTGCCGCACGCACCAGCGCCTATTATGCCATCTCTCCCTTTATCGGCGCCGGGCTTTCCCTGATGATTTTCCGGGAAGCGCCCTCGTTCCTGTTCCTGACGGCACTTGCCATGATGGCGGTTGGCGCCTGGCTGGCAGCTGAGATGGACGAAACCCCATAACAGAGAAAGGCCTGTCCATTTCCCCAGCGGGAAACGAACAGGCTTTTTTATAAACGGATATCAGTAGTTCTCAGCCTTGCGGTAGAAGAAGCCCTGAGGATGAGCACAGACGGGGCACATCTCGGGAGCGGACTCACCTACATGCACATGGCCGCAGTTCTGACAGACCCAAACGGTAACGCCAGCAGCGGTGAATACCCGGCCTTCCTGAATGGAAGCCAGCAGCTTGCGGTAACGCTCTTCGTGCTCCTTCTCGATCTTGCCAACTGCCTCAAACAGGTAAGCGATCTTGGTGAAGCCTTCTTCTCTGGCTACGGCAGCAAACTCAGCGTACATCTCGGTCCACTCGTAGTTCTCACCGGCAGCAGCGTCTACCAGGTTCTCGGTGGTAGCGGGGATAGCGTCGCCGTGCAGCGCCTTGAACCAGAGCTTGGCGTGCTCCTTCTCGTTGTTGGCAGTCTCCTCAAAGAGATCCGCAACCTGGCGGAAGCCCTCTTTCCGAGCCTGGGACGCATAGTAGGTGTACTTGTTTCTGGCCTGGGATTCGCCGGCAAAGGCAGCCATCAAATTTGCTTCGGTTCTGGATCCTTTGAGTTCCATCGTAAATTCCTCCAAAATAAAAAATATTCAGCAGCGGCAAGGCCGCATCACTGTTCTGGCATCGGATTACCGGCCGTGATCCTGGCCGATAAAGTTGATGTCGATTCGCTCCAGGTCGAGTCCCTCCACCGGATGCTCCGACAGATAGGTCTTGACCAGACCAATCAGTTCATAGTCGTCATAGTCCCGAACAGCACGGGTTTCCCGATCGTAGATGTGAATATGGTCATGGGTATTCACATCGAAAATCACCGGCTCACCGGCTGTCCCCAGCTTCATGATCAATCCCTTTTTTTCAAACAGATTCAGGATGTTGTACACGGTGGCAGTGGTCAGACAGATCTGGCGCTCCTGCAGAGCGGCACGGACATTGTCCACGGTCAGATGCGTGTTCAATTCCTTTAATACTCGCAGAACCTCCAGCCGCTGCTGCGTCACCTGAATGTGGTTTTCCCGCAGTATCGCGCGCAGTTGTTCCATAAAAACTCCCTCAAATTTTGGAATGATTATATTTTTATAATCTTATTATAGTCCAACTGCATCTGCTTGTCAAGAGAAAAATACAGAATCTCCATAAACTCACAGAATATTCATAGGATGCCCGAACAATCAAACATTATCCGGCCGGGGATAGAAAAGCGGCAGCGGGAACCAGCTCCGTGCAAAGACAGGCAGCTGGAAGCCCAGGCTGCCCATGGCACTGGAAACGCCGAAGAACAGCTGCACCGCCTCCAGATGGGAAAGAGTAAGATCCGGCTGTTGATTGGTAACGGCTACCGAAACCTGCTGATCCTTTACCGAGATGGAAACCGTCTGACGTCCTTCAATGGCAACGGTCAGCTCCCCGTCTGCCAGTGTTTGAAGGCGGCCCTTCAGCTCCATAAAGGCCTGCAGCACCCGGTCATAGCGGAATACCGACAGATTGTCGTTGTTCACCAGCTCCACCACTTCGGCATACCGGGAAAGCAGCTCAATCTTTCTGGTGTCATAGAGGGGAAGCGGCTCCAATGTCACTTCTTGCTGTCCTGAAACTTCCAGATAGCAGTTCAGTACCGGAATCAACTCCTCCATGTCCACCAGTTCGATTTCACTGATCCGCTGTTCTGCATCAAGGGTCATATAGCCGACAAACTGCCCATCCCGCAGAATAGCCAGCGGACGAAAGTACCAGCTGCACAGGATTTTATAAAACAGCTCCCGGGAACGGCAGACATGAACCTGCCGGCTGTCGTGAAGGGCCGCCATCTGATCCAGTAATGCAGTCCTCTCCTCTGTGACCATCCGGAAGAGATAACCGCCGGTGGGAAACTGTCCGGCCAGATGGCGGGCATTGTGGATGGTATAGACAAACCGGGCAGCCAGTCCGGACGGGGTGAAGGAGAAATACTCGTACCGCTGGCGCCGGCCGCTGAGATAGCCCAGATCGATGCCATCCCGCTCCATATCCTCCACAGCCAGCGCCATCAGCTTCTTCATATACCCCCGGGAACGGGCCTCCGGTGCTACCGAAACCGTGCCGATGCCTCTGGCAGAAAGCAGGTGGTCTCCAACCTTCATCTGGCTGTCAAAGGCGCCCACTGCCGCCACAATGTGGCCATTCTCCTGCACGATATAGTGGCTGCCGGTGGTATCCACCTGGGGATCGTACAGCTTGGGAATCTTGGTTTCAAAGCAATGTCCTTCCTCCGGGGTGAAAAAAACCCGGTTGGCCATGGCCATCAGCTCTTCCCGATCCTCTGTCCGGGCTTTTCTAATTTCAATCATTATTGATCCGCTCCTTTCCAAGATGGATTGTATCACAGGGAAAGAATTTTGTCCAGACAGCAGCATACCTGCTAATTTCCCAGTGGATTTCTTGCATTTTTTCCTCTACTATGCTATCTTTGAATTGAATTGTTTTACCCACTGGCTGAAAGGATGACTGCCCTATGAACTATGTACTGTTTTTCCCCGACGAGCTTCGGGCTGAATCTCTCCACTGCTACGGAAATGAAAAAATTGAAACCCCGAACTATGACCGGTTGGCCGCCCAGGGCGTGCAGTTTGACCAGTGCCATGTTCAGAATACCGTCTGCTCTCCGTCCCGGTGTGCGATGTTCACCGGACAGTACGTCCATGTCAACGGACACCGGACTCTGTGGAACCTGCTGAAGCCCTATGAGCCCAATCTGCTCCGGTACTTCAAGGAGGCGGGCTACGAGGTGCGGGTGTACGGCAAAAATGACGTCTTTGCCCAGGAAACCATCCCCCTCTCCACCCACGAGTTTTACAGCCCTGCCGGATTGGAAAAGGAACAGCCTCAGCCGGTAAAACCCAAAGGAGAGCCCGGCCACTTCGATTTCCTCTACGAACCCATCAAGGGAGAATGGACCGACCACCACGACTACCAGAGCCTGAAGGCTGGCATGGACTTTATCCGCAGCCGCAAAGAGGGGGATCCCCCCTTCGTCCTCTTCCTGCCTCTCTCCTTCCCCCACTGTCCCTACACCGCCCACGAGCCCTTTTACAGCATGTTTGACCCTGAAACGCTGACCCTTCGTCCCCGGGGCGACGGCAAGCCCGCCTTCCACCAGACCATCCGGGACTACCGGGAACTCTCCCAGACGGATTTCAAGAAAATTCAGGCGGTCTATCTGGGGATGATCCGCTTCAACGATGCCCTGTTGGGCGAGCTGATGGACTGTCTGGATGAGACCGGCATCGCCGACAACACGGTATTGATCGCCTCCTCGGACCACGGCGACTATGCCGGAGACTACGATCTGGTGGAGAAATGGCCCAGCGGCTGTGAGGATGTCCTCACCCGGGTGCCGCTGCTGATCCGGGCGCCGGGATGCAAGGCCGGACATCTGGTGAAAGAGCCGGTGGAGCTCATCGACATCATGGCCACGATGATGGACTACGCCGGACTGGAAGCACACCACACCCACTTTGCCCGCTCCCTGAAACCCCAGTGCGAAGGTGCTGCTGGAGATCCTGACCGGGCGGTCTTCTGTGAAGGCGGCTACAATCCCAACGAACCCCACTGCAACGAGGGCATGGACCGCCCCGGCATCCGGCCGAGAAAATCCCCCGACGCCATCTATTACCCCAAAAATATCCAGCAGTGGGATCATCCCGAAACAGTGGGCCGGGCCACCATGATCCGCACCATGACCCACAAGCTGGTCAAGCGCAGCTTCGGCGATCATGAGCTCTACGACCTGGAAAAGGACCCGCTGGAGCTTCACAACTGCTACAATGACCCCGCCTACCGGGAGATCCGGCAACAGCTGGAAAGCCGGATGCTGGCGTGGTACATTGACACCAGCGATGCAGTGCCCTTTGAGGAGGATCCCCGGGGATTTATCACACCGCATCGAAAGAAATGAAGAATGCTGCCTGAAAATAGCCGACTTTAATCTCTGGAAAAGGTCCAGTGAGAGCTGGACCTTTTCTTCAAGCTGAATCCCGCATCGTTGGATGCGGGATTTTTTGTGTGTTTTTGTAATTTATTTCTATATTTTTATTGACAAATTCTT
>CALXFL010000185.1 GCA_944387515.1 uncultured Clostridia bacterium | reverse complement strand
GACAGATAGAAAAGAATCTTACCATTGGCAGAGCCGTTTTTCTGATGGCTCTCCATGACCGGCGAGAAGATATTGCGGTCCTCCGGCAGGGTAAAGGATTCCACTGTTTTGAGACAGGGGAAGGACTGGAAGCCAAACTCAGAGCAATACCGGAACAGGTAGTTCCGGTAATCGGTAAAGGGTTTCAGTTCATGCCAGACATCCCAGTAATGCACGTCGCCGCAGTTGGGATCGTTGGGCCGGTCAAAGCTGCCACCGGAAGAGGGAGAAGAAGGCCAGTAGAAGGTCTCCGGGTCATACTTCGCTGCCAGCTTTTTCATGACAAACTCAAACTGGTGGAGATAGTCCGCCCGAAGCGCCGGTGTATGGCATTTTACGTCAGCCCACTCATTCCAGGCCGTCTCCATCTCATTGTTGCCGCACCAGAGAGCCAGCGAAGCATGATGCCGGATACGGCGGATGTTGTCGATTACCTCAGCTGTAATATTCTCCTCAAAGTCTTCATCGAAGACATAGACATTGCAGGCAAACATGAAGTCCTGCCAGACCAGCAGACCGTATTCATCACAGAGATCAAAGAACCAGTCCGCCGGATAGCAGCCGCCACCCCAGACACGAATGCTGTTGAAGTTGGCTTTGACGCAGTCCTCCACCAGCCGGCGGGTACGGTCCGGATTCATCCGGGTAAAGAGGCTGTCCTCCGGAATATAGTCGGCACCCATAGAGAAAATCTTCACACCGTTGACCATGACGGCAAATTCCTGTCCCCACTGATCCTTCTGGGTGGAGACTGTCAGGGTGCGAAGGCCCAGCCGCATCTGCACGTCATTCCGGTGGGTACCGTCCTCAGAAAGACTCACTTCCAACTGATAGAGAGGATGCTCACCATAGCCATTGGGCCACCAAAGCTGGGGATTTTCTACTACCAGTGTCAGCTGATTTTCATCACCGGAGGCTGCTGCTGTTGTTTCCAGCACCTCACCATCGGGCCCTGTCAGACGGGCAGTCAGCTGAAGATCTCTGCCAGCGCACTGATGAGACAGACGGGTATGCAGGGTGAGGGTCACCTTTCCGTCTTCATGACGCTGCACCGGGTAAACCTCTTCCAGCCAGGCACCGGAGCAGGCTCTCAGCCAGACATCCCGCCAGATACCAGCATCAGGCAGCTGAGGACCCCAATCCCAACCAAACATGCAGTGGGCCTTCCGCAGATAGTTGTTGCCTTTCATGCAGCCAGTCGCCACATAGCTGACATCGCCTTCCTCAAACTTGCTCTGAATATAGCGGTTAGGAGAGGAGAAGAGAATCACAAGCTGATTTTCTCCCGGATGGAGGAACTCCTTTACCTCCACCACCCAACGGCGATGCATGTTGTTGGCAGAAAGTACCCGGCTGCCATTGACAGATACCTCTGCCAGTGTGTCCAGGCCGTCAAAGCAGAGCTCGACCCGCTCCTCTTTGAGGAACTCCTCATCCAGCACAAAGCTGCGGCGGTATTCAAAGTCTGCCTGGGTGATCTCCCGAATCTGGTATTCATTTTCCCGCCAGAAGGGATCTTCAATCTGGCCATTGCGCAGCAGATCTGCCAACACTGAACCGGGAACCTGTGCAGGCATCCAGCTGCCGGTATCACGCTGCCGGAATTCCCATGCTCCACCAAGATTCATCGTATTCATTTCTGTCCTCCTCAGAATTTTTATGACAAAACAAACACACAGTGGCAAATCTCTCCTTCAGGCTGACAGGTAAAACCGCAAGCCTGAAGCAGCGCCAATGCTGCCTGATTATCCACTGGTACATGAGCCTCCAGTGTACGCGCTCCCATGGGACGCAACACCTGCTGCAAGGACTCCACCAGCCGGCGGCCATGACCCTGACGGCGGTGTGTCTCCTCGGTCTGAAGGCCGGTCATCTCCCACCGGTCGTCCTCCATCTGACGAACCTGCACAGCAGCCCGATAGGTCTCATCCTCAGCCACAATCCCGATAAAACGGTCCATGCCGCTGAAATGAGTCACCAGCTGTTCCATCTCCCCAAGCTGCTTCTCTGTGGGATGGGAAAAATACACCGCTGCGAGGCGTTTGAGCACATCCGGACGGTTATTGAAAAGAATTCTGAAATCTGACATGGTCTTTCTCCTGAAAAACAGCCCGAACAGCCGAAACCCTCGGTCGTCCGGGCCTGTGATCGATTAAACTTCCTCTGCTGTCTCTTCCTCTGAAGGCAGGCAGGGCAGCAGATGCTCCCAGCAGCAGGTGAGAATATCCTGTGCGCGGGTGGACTGGGAATTGATGGCAATAACCAAATCAAGCTCCTCTATGATAATCGCAAACTGACCATACATGCCATCTGCCCGGTAGGCATCCGGCTGGCACCGCCAGAACAGATAGCCGTAGCCCTGGGCACTGTCGGCGGGCTGGTCTTCCTCTCCGGTAGCCGTGGCAATCTGACACCGGCTGGACTCTTCTACCCAACGATCTGGTACCAGCTGGCGGCCATCCCACTCGCCCTTCTGGAGGTAAAGCTGCCCCAGAAGCGCCAGCTCTGAAACGCTGATCATCAGACCACTGCTGCCGAACGTGTCACCCTCGGGATCGGTTTCCCACTGAGGAACGGGAATGCCCAATGGTGTAAACAGCCGCGGCATCAGATAATCCACCAGATTCTGTCCGCTCTGCTTCTGAATGATTTTGGCCAGCAGATAGGGCGCCGCATTGGTATATTGAAACCGGCTGCCAGGCTGGCAGACAAAGGGCCGGGAAAGGATGTAGCGCACCCAGTCCTGCTCCTGTTCCCGCAAAGCTGGCCGGGTATCTGACATCAGATAGGCGCTGTCCTGTCCCATGGACATGGTGAGCAGATGATGAAGCGTCAGCTCATGAAGCCAGGGAGACGGATTTTCAGGCAGCTTATCGGGAAAATAATCCACCACCAGATCATCAGGACCTCCAATGAGACCTTCCCGGATCGCCATGCCCACCGCACAGGAAACCACGCTTTTGCTAACCGAATACTGATTGCGCCGTTTTTCGGTCATCCAATGAAAACGGCCGATTTCCTCTCCATGCCGAACCACAACAATTCCCTCAATATTGAGAGGAGCAGCAGCGGAAACAAATTCCTCCATCCATGGCAGCAGCATCGTTTTCCTTCCTTTCTTTATACACACTATTATTTAATGTAACCGGTTTTGGGAGCTTCTGCTATGGGATGCGCCTTCATATAGGACAGCGAAGCATCCGGTACCATGGCAGTCAGGGCGTCATACCATCCATCCCGCCAGAGCTGGCGAACGGTTGCGGCATTGACATAGCCCTTATCTCCCGCCCGAAGCCGGGAAAATTCCACCAGGGAGACACCGTACTCCGGCAGAATCTCCTTCATGCAAAGATTGTAGCGGCTGGTCAGAGGAGAATAGGGCTCCTGTCCCACAAAGCGGCGGCTGATTCCCAACGGTGCAGCAATCTGATGGGCAAAGAGCTTCAGATCCAGCTCACAGCCCAGCCGCTGAGCGTCATCCTGATCCGGCAGGAAATAATCCGGGAAGGTAGCAGCGCTCACCAGGTAATCTCCGGACGGGCAAACCACCACACCGGGCATATCAGCAGTGGCCTGACGGACGATTTCCAACCGGTCAGCCGCAGGAATTTCACTTTTTTCCTCAGACACCACAAAGAGATACAGCTGGTCACAGAGCAGCCGGGCCTTCTGAATCAAATAGAGGTGTCCATTGGTCATGGGATTGCAGTTGGCTACGATGGCGCCCACGATTCCCTTCTGGGGCCGGGGCAGCGTCTCCAACCAGCGGGCTACGCCATCCGGCCGGTCCTCCATCAGCATGACATCATCGGTCTTTTCCACCAGATAAAAGCCCAACCGCTCAAAGGCGTTCTGGTGTTCCGGGCGGGTATAGAGCAGCATACTCTCTGCTCCCCGGCTGCGTGCCTCCTCTCTGAGGCGGGTCATCAGCTGGCCAGTGATTTCACCGCCCCGCCAGGCAGGCAACACGCCCACACATTTAACCACATGGCCATCCAGGGATGCCGTGGCAATAAGCCGTCCGCTGTCATCCCGCATCAGGGCGGTAAAGGTGTTTCCATCATCCCAATCAAGTCCCAGTCCCTGTAAAAAATCCTTCAATTCCTGTAAAACAGGACCTTCGGCTGGCGCATGACACTCCATATTCATTGCATTACGCTCCTATGACGAATCTTTGGGAAGAATGGCAGGCCATCCCTCCATGGTTCATAATTCTGGCAGCAAAGCCGGTATCTTCCGACGCACCCTCGGGTGCAAACTGTCCCCTGGGTGCAAAACTGCCCTCGGTGCAAAACTGCCCTCGGTGCAAAACTGCCCCTTATAGAATATCAGCAAAGCTGCCAAAAGTAAAGGCGCAGAATGACCAGCGGACCGAAAATTTTTTCGGTGTTTTCTCATAAAGAAAATTCCGTTTCCAGAAAATCCCGGTGTTTTGCTTGCCAACAAAAAATGGGTGTGCTATAATAAAGACTACGGCACATGCCGCATCATCTCTCGGCTTCCGGAAAGGTTTTTCTGACCGGCGGCCCATTTATACCAGACCGCACTGAACAGACAATGAGCTTTCAGAGTCAGAAGGCGTGTTTCATCCTTGGTTCTGCGTTTAAAACGCTGGACTTTTTTCATTCTGGATTTCTGCGCCCTTTTACCGGTCCGGTAGCCTTTTACCGATCGGTGAAAGGGCTTTTTTCATGACAGGAGGAAACATTGTGATCAAAATAGCAGTATACGGAAAGGGTGGTATTGGAAAGTCCACCACCGTTTCCAACCTGGCAGCGGCCTTCGCCCAGCAGGGCATGCGGGTCATGCAGATCGGCTGCGACCCCAAAGCAGACTCCACCATCAACCT
>CALXFL010000184.1 GCA_944387515.1 uncultured Clostridia bacterium | reverse complement strand
GTTGGTTCCACCGGCAATTCCACCGGTCCTCACCTGCATTTTGAGGTGCGGATCAATGGGCAGACCCAGAATCCGCTGGGATTTGTCAGCCCCTGACGGGTATACCGCCCGGAAGAGGTGCATATCCTGTTGAGAGTATAGCAGCCGGCGTGGACAGAAATAAACGCCGGCGCTGTTTTTACAGAGAGAAGGAGGAGGATTCCCTTTGAACAAGAAAATTTCCCTGGGGGCAGCCATCTGCTTTATGGCAATTGCGGCGGCCATCAGTTTTATTGTCACCATGTACTATTCCCTGAATATCTTCAACAGCAAGGTAGCCAATGTCAGCGAGCGGGAAGAACAGTACGCCAAGCTGGCTGAAATTGACACCATTATCCGCAATAACTATCTGGGGGAGATTGACGAAGAAGCCCTGATGGACAGTCTGGCGGATGGCTATGTGGATGGACTGGAAGATAAGTATTCGGTTTACATGAACCAGGAGGAGTATAAGCAGTACCAGCAGCAGAATGCCGGTGAGTTGATCGGCATTGGTGTCACGGCTACACTGGATGACAGCGGTTATCTGGAAGTAGTTTCGGTGAGCAGCGAATCTCCTGCTGAAGCCGGCGGTCTGATGGCGGGGGACATGATTATTCGCATCGATGACGCTGATGTGCTGGCTATGGGCTATGAGAATGCCATCAACGCCATTCGGGGCGAGGATGGCACCGTGGTCAACATCACCTACCGCCGGGACAGCGAGGAGTACACCGTTTCCATCACCCGGAAACGTGTCAAGGATTCGGGCATCTCCTACCGGATGATCGACACCCTGGGCTATGTTCAGATTCAGGACTTCAACGCCACCACGCCTGCTGACTTTGAGTATGCGGTCAATGATATGATGAGCCAGGGGGCCACCGGTCTGATCTTTGACCTGCGGGGCAATGGCGGCGGTCTGGTGAGCAGTGTAGCTGAAATGCTAGACTTCCTGCTGCCGGAAGGGGATCTGGTTTCCCAGACCAACAGCAAGAAGGAAACCACCGTTCTCTATACCTCGGACAGCGATTGTATCGACCTGCCCATGGTTTGTCTGATGAACGGGGATACCGCCAGTGCGGCTGAGCTGTTTGTCTGTGACCTGCGGGATTTCCAGGTGGCGGAACTGGTAGGGGAAACCACCTACGGCAAGGGCGTTATGCAGACTGCTTTCCCGCTGGAAGATGGCTCTGCCATCAGCCTGACCACTGCTTACTATAACCCGGCCAGCGGTGTCAACTATCACGGCGTCGGCGTCAAGCCGGACTATGAGGTGGTTCTCACAGCGGAGCAGAAGCAGAATCTGGCCAATCTGGATGAGAATACCGATCCGCAGCTGATGAAGGCCATTAGTGTGCTGAAATCCAAATGAGTGTGCGAAAGAGGGGGCGCGTTGGGCGCCCTCTTTTTTGTTGTCTATGGACTTTCGGAATATTAAATTTCAAAACGAATAGTATAATTTATTCAGAATATTCCAATTTGACTGTCCAGACACCAGGATAGGAAGACATCGTCTGAAAAACAATAAAAAAGAGGAAACGGCGTTTTGTTGCCGTTTCCCCAGAGGACTATTAAAACTATTGGTATAAACAAATCTGAATATTCCGTTTTAGCTGGTGTTAGTTGGTTGCCGGCATCCGTTTCCAGGCTTTTTCCAGTGCAACTGCCATCAGACAGGCCACCACTGCTTTAAAAATATCTCCCGGCAGAAAAGGGAAGACCGAGGCGGTAAACAGTTCCCAGCCCAGCGGAATTTTAGCAAAGAGCAGCATTCCGGGTACACCCAACAAATATACGGCGGGGATACCTGCCAGAATGCTCACTATCAGGTAGCGCACCAGGTTGGGACGGCTACCCTTGAGCAGGGAGATAACCACTGCCGACAGCAGGAAGCCAAAGATATAGCCGCCTGAGGGGGAAACCAGCTGACCAATTCCGGCAGCACCTCCTGAGAATACAGGCAGTCCTACGCACCCCACCAGGATATAGACAGCCACCGATGCGGCAGCCTGAAGCGGGGGTAGCAGCAGACCGATCAGGGTGATCACGATGGTCTGGGCAGTGACCAGGGTGGGAGAGAAGGGAAGGGGAAAGGCAATGTAAGCGGAGATGCAGAGCAGTGCGGTGCAGAGAGCAGCCTTGCAGAGGCTGCGGATATCCATGCGTTTTTCCATAGAAATTTCCTTTCTGATACAATACAAATAGATGCTTTTTTGATGTATACAACGAATTGTATAGAAGGCTCTTCTTTTCTGGCGCCTTTATGACCAGTATACAGCAAAAATTTCCTTGTGTCAACCTCTTTATAATTATAGGTTTACACTGTGGAAGTGATTTGGGCCCGCTGGTTTTCCAACGGGCCCATGATAATATAGACTTTGGTTTCAACGCTGTCCTAGCCGGGCTTCATAGAAACCTTTGGGCAGCCGCCCAGCAAGATACCAGCCCACCATACCATAGACCACACCCAGCAGGCTTCCCATTAAAACATCGGTGGGATAGTGGACATGCAGGTAGATGCGGGAGAAGGCAATCAGTACCGCCAATACCAGAAGTGCTGCTGTCCAGCCATTTTTCCGGCCCATCCAGATGCCAGTGGCAGCGGCCAGAGAGGAGCAGCTGTGACCGGAGGGGAAGGAAAAGCTCTCCGGTCGGGGGATCAACTCGGGATACTGAAAGAGCCCCTGCCAAATAGACAGGTCAAAGGGGCGGGGACGTTGGATCAGATTTTTCAGGATGCCGTCATTGATAATGAGGGAGCAGAGCAATCCGATGGCAGCCGCCACCCCCATTCGCCGGGTAGGCCGCATAGCCAGCAGAATCAGGGTCAGCAGGATCCAGAACCATCCGCCATCTCCCAGGCGGGTGATGATTGTCATAATGGTGTCCAGAATGGGATTCCAGAGGGTCTGCTCCACCCATTGGAAGATGGCCCATTCAACATTTAGTAGAAAATTCATAAAAAAACCTTTCTCCGGGATTGAAACAGCGGACAAATATGGTATAATAGCGGTAAGGAAGGCGAATAAATCTTATAGATTAGCCTTTATTATAACAGTCTCATGCTTGTCCGTCAAGCAGCAGGAAAGGGTGAGTATATGAACAACTTGGGATTTGAAGAACTGGGCCGGATGATATTGGGGCAGGATCCCCTTCCATCTCCTCTTTCCCCCGCTCTCTGTGGGGAGCTGCGGTTTTTGTTGCGGCTGGATCAGGAGGCTTTTCGACGGGTGCTGGAAGAACAGCGAAACCCTCAGGAGACTTTTCTCTCCTTTTGCCTGATGATGGCGGGGGAATTGCGGGAGCAGTACAGGCTCAGTGGTATCTCTGACACCGTCTGGCAGGATACCTTTTCGGATATTGCCATCTGGAGCCGCCGCTATCGCCGGGAGACCGGTAAAACCGGCCTGGCTCAGTATGGCTGGCTCTGTCATCATCTAACCATGGAGCTGTTCCGGTTGGGCCGGCTGCAATTCCAGCCAGGCGGGCTGGATCAGCCGGTGGAGCTGGAAGGAAAGACATATCCGATGGGCAGTCCGGTGCTGTGGGTCCATATTCCTGGAGGGGAGCCGTTGACGCCGGAAGGATGCCGGGATTCTTACCGCCAGGCTGCGGAATTTTTCCGCAGTGAACATCCGGTTTTTGCCTGTGAAAGCTGGCTGCTGTCACCGGTGTTGCCCAAGCTGCTTGGTGCGGATTCCAATATTCTGGCTTTCCAGCGGGATTATACCGTCTTTGCCCTTCATCCTGAAAGCCGTCAGGCTGAGGAGCGGATCTTCGGGCGGGTGCTGGATGATCCTGCCGGTTATCCGGAGGACACCTCCTTGCAGCGGGCGGCGAAAGCCTGGCTGCTGAAAGGAGAAAAGATTCCCGCTGCCAGCGGGCTCTATTGCTACAAATAATCAGAAAGGCCGCTGGTTTTCGGACCAGCGGCTTTTGTCATCATACTTTGTTCTGCTGGGAAAGATACTGGAAAAGAGTCCGGGCAATCTCGGGATAGGTCAGATTGTCTGGCAGAGCATCGAACTGACGGGTTTCAGCCATCTCACTTTGGGGCAGGGGGCCCAGCTCTTCGATCACGGCGTGGAAGACCATGCCGTTGGCCCAGTCATCCGGGCCGTTGGCTGCCCAATAATCGCAGAGAGGTTGGATCTCAAACCGAATGGCGCCCGATTCCTCAAAAAGCTCCCGCTTTGCCGCTTCTAACGGTGTCTCTCCGGCTTCGACATGGCCGCCCTGGGTCTCCCAGGTGGTGCGTTCCCTATGACGGCTCAGGAGAATCTTTCCCTGATACTCAGACAGGATGACCACATATTTGTATTCCTTCAAGGTGCCTACCGGGTAGATTTTTGCGATCATATGTTCTTTCCTCCCATGGGAAAAGGCCGCCGGCTGGAAACCGGCGGCTCTTTTACAGTCAGGTTTATTTCTTTTCAGCAGTCTTGACGGTGAAGTTCCAGGAGTCGGCGCACATCTCGTCAATGCCCATGGTAGCTTCCCAGCCCAGGACCTCTTTGGCCTTGGTGGGATCGGCATAGCACTCAGCGATATCGCCGGGACGGCGGTCAGTGAGCTTGTAGTTGACCTTTCTGCCGCTGGCCTTCTCAAAGGCGGCAACCATCTGAAGCACCGAGTAGCCATGGCCGGTGCCCAGGTTGTAGGCATCCACACCGGTGTCCTTGCGGACCTTGGCCAGCGCTTTCAGGTGACCCTTTGCCAGGTCGACAACGTGGATGTAATCCCGTACGCCGGTGCCATCCACGGTGGGGTAGTCGCTGCCGAAGACCGACAGGCACTCCAGCTGGCCTGCGGCGACTCTGGCGATGTAGGGCAGGAGGTTGTTGGGGATGCCGTTGGGGTCCTCGCCGATGAGGCCGCTCTTGTGGGCGCCGATG
>CALXFL010000183.1 GCA_944387515.1 uncultured Clostridia bacterium | reverse complement strand
GGAACCATTTGTTTTTTTTTACTGTTTATGTTATACTGTAAGATGTATCACTATGCAAAGGAGGGAGCGGGATGCGGATACTGGGCATTGACCCGGGCTACGCCATTGTGGGCTGCGGCGTCATCGACTACACCCGCCAGCGCTTCGAGACGCTGGAATACGGCGCCATCACCACCCCGGCCGGGATGCCCTTCGGCAGCCGCCTGGCGGAGATCTACCACCAGAGCCTTCAGCTGCTGCGGCAGTTCCGCCCCGAGGCCATGGCGGTGGAGAAGCTCTACTTCAACACCAACACCACCACCGCCATCGATGTGGCCCAGGCCCGGGGCGTCATCCTGCTGGCGGCCTGCGAGGAAGGGGTGCCGGTCTACGAGTACACCCCCCTTCAGGTGAAGCAGGCGGTGGTGGGCTACGGCCGTGCCGAGAAGCGGCAGGTCATCGAGATGACCACCCGGCTGCTGGGACTGCCCCGCCCCCCCAAGCCCGACGACGTGGCCGACGCCCTGGCCATCGCCATCTGCCACGCCCACACCGGCCCCAGCCGGCTGGAACAGGCGCTGCGCAACCAGGAAAGGAGAACCGGTTTATGATATACAGCCTTCGGGGAAAACTGATCCATCTGGAAAATGGTCTGGCCGTGGTGGAGTGCGCCGGTGTGGGCTATGGCGTCCGCACCTCCGCCGCCACCCTGTCCGGCCTGACGGTTGGAGAGGAAGCCACCCTTTATACCCACCTCCATGTGATGGAGGGGGGGCTTGACCTTTTCGGCTTTGCCAGCCGCGCCGAGCTTTCCTGCTTCCGGATGCTTCTGGGGGTAAGCCGGGTGGGGCCCAAGCTGGCCCTGTCGGTGCTCTCCACCGTGACACCGGAGCAGCTGGCCCTCTGTGTGGCGTCGGGAGACGCCAAGACCCTCTCCCGGACCCCGGGTCTCGGGATGAAGAGCGCCCAGCGCATCGTGCTGGAGCTGAAGGACAAGGTGGACAAGGAGCAGACCGCCGCCGCCCTGCCCGGCGCCATGGCCGCTGCCGCAGCGGCGCCCCAGTCGGGAATGGGGGAGGCCATCAGCGCCCTGGTGGTGCTGGGCTATACCCAGGGAGAGGCCGCCGCAGCGGTGGCTTCTTTTCCTGCCGACTGGCCGGTGGAGGAGCTCATCAAGGGCGCGCTGAAAAAGCTGGCGTCTGCCGGATAATGTCCCTGTTCCGAAATCCCGTTCCAGAAGGAGGAAGCCCATTTGTTCCAGTCGCAGATTGATCCGGATGCCCGCCCCGAGCTGGATCTGGAAAACCGGATCACCGCCCCCGAATACAGCAGCCAGGACGAGGAAACCGAGTATTCCCTCCGTCCCCGCACCTTAAAGGAATATATCGGCCAGAAGAAGGCCAAGGAAAACCTTTCCATTTATATAGAAGCCGCCCGGCGCCGGGGGGAAGCACTGGACCATGTGCTGCTCTACGGCCCGCCCGGCCTGGGCAAGACCACCCTGTCCCAGATCATCGCCAACGAGATGCAGACCACCCTGAAGGTCACCTCCGGCCCGGCCATTGAGAAGCCGGGGGACCTGGCCGCCCTGCTCACCAACCTGGGAGAGGGGGACGTGCTCTTCATCGATGAGATTCACCGCCTGTCCAAGGCGGTGGAGGAGGTGCTCTACCCGGCCATGGAGGACTTTGCCCTGGACATTGTCATCGGCAAGGGTCCGTCGGCCCGGTCCATCCGGATTGACCTGGCCCGGTTCACCCTGGTGGGCGCCACCACCCGGGCAGGACAGCTCACCTCCCCCCTGCGGGACCGGTTCGGAGTCATGCTCCGATTGGAGCTTTATTCCCCCGAGGAACTCTGCGAGATCATCACCCGCAGCGCCGGGATTCTTCAGATTCCCTGCACCCCCGATGGCGCCATGGAACTGGCCCGCCGCTCCCGTGGCACGCCCCGTATCGCCAACCGGATGCTCCGGCGGGTGCGGGACTTCGCCCAGGTGGTGGGGGACGGCACCATTACCAAGGAGATCGCCGGCATGGCCCTGACCCGGCTGGAAGTGGACGAGCTGGGCCTGGACGGCAGCGACCGCCGGATGCTGGCGGCCATCATCGACCACTATAACGGCGGGCCGGTGGGCCTGGAGACCCTGGCCGCCATGCTGGGAGAGGAAGCCGTCACCATCGAGGACGTCTACGAGCCCTACCTGATGCAGCTGGGCTTTCTGGTCCGGACCTCCCGGGGACGCTGCGCCACCGAATTGGCCTACCGCCATCTGGGCCGCACCCGGGATGGACAGCAGCTGCTTTAACGTCTCATAGGAGGAAGTGCAGTCATGAAACGGTATACCTTGATTGCGGGGGTAAATGGAACAGGAAAATCCAGCCTCCGCGGCGTTCTGGAAGGCCAGGGTGAACCTCTGGGTCAGATCATTGACCCGGACGCCATTGCAAAAGCACATGGCTATGACGTGATTCGGGCAGGGCGAGCCGCCGTGGCAGAGATTCAGCGCTGCTTGGAAGGAAACATCTCCTTCACCCAGGAAACCACCCTGTCAGGACGGCAGGTGGAACGCACCCTCCGGCAGGCCCGGTCGCAGGGCTACGATGTGGCGCTGTTTTATGTGGGACTGGATTCTCTGGGAGAAAGTCTCACCCGCATCCACAACCGGGTGCAGAAGGGCGGACACGATATCCCGCCAGAGGATGTAGCCCGCCGGTTTGCCGGCCGGTTTCAGGCGCTGGGGCGGGTTTTGCCCTACTGCGATACGGTCACCTTTTACGACAATGAAAACGGATTTATCAGGATTGCCCGTCTCCAGAACGGTCAGCTGATGCTGGCAGCAGGGGAACTGCCCCGCTGGTTTGAGCAGCTGCGCCAGGAGTTGGGCCTGTGAGAGAATAAAGGAGTCAACCCATGAGAATTGCCGACAACTGGCAGGACTACGAACTCATCGACACCTCCTCCGGCGAAAAGCTGGAGCGGTGGGGCAAGGTGCGGCTGATCCGCCCCGACCCCCAGATCATCTGGAAGACCCCCAAGGAGGCGGACTGGCAGAAGGCCGACGCCCATTACCACCGCTCCAATAAAGGCGGCGGCCAGTGGGAAACCCTCAAAAAGCTGCCGGAAAGCTGGCAGGTAAACTATGACGGCCTGGTCTTCAAGATCTCGCCCACCGGCTTCAAGCACACCGGCCTGTTTCCCGAGCAGGCGGTGAACTGGGACCTGTTTCGGAAGCTCATCCGGGAGGCAGGACGGCCCATTTCGGTGCTGAATCTCTTTGCCTATACCGGCGGCGCGACCCTGGCCTGCTTGCAGGCCGGGGCGGCGGTCTGCCATGTGGACGCCTCCAAGGGCATGGTCCAGTGGGCCAAGGACAACGCCGCCCTGTCGGGGCTCAGCGACCGGCCGGTGCGGTGGATTGTGGACGACTGCGAGAAGTTCGTCCAGCGGGAGATCCGCCGGGGCCACCACTACGACGCTATCATCATGGATCCGCCCTCCTACGGACGGGGCCCGGGAGGCGAGGTCTGGCAGCTGGAGGAGAAGATCTACGACCTGCTCTCCCTCTGCACCGGCGTGCTCAGCGACAAGCCGCTGTTCTTCGCCCTCAACTCCTACACCACCGGCCTGTCCCCGTCGGTCATGGCCCATCTGCTGGGCGTGACCCTGGGCCGCCAGTTTGAAGGGGAGATCACCGCCGATGAAATCGGCCTGCCGGAGAGCCGGTCGGGGCTGACGCTGCCCTGTGGCTCTACGGCGCTCTTTCTGGGGAGATAAACGGCCTTTTGCCAAAGGAGACAATATGAACCCAACAGAATACCGGAACCTGTATGAATCCGAGCTCAGCCGGGCGCTGTTCTGCCATTTTATCCGCCATCAGGTGGTTGGCAGATGCTGGCGCCGGGAGGAGGGACAGTGGGTCATCCGGGACGCACCTTTTATAGACGACTGGACGGAGCAGGATTATCAGACCCTGCTTTCCGGCCTGCGGCAGACACTGCAGCAAGGCGGACTGGTCTGCGGGGCTTTTCGGAATGGACAGCTGAAGGGCTTTGCGGCGGTGAAATCCCGGCCATCAGGCCCGCGGCAGGAGTATCTGGATTTGGCGGAGCTTCATGTATCGGAGGATGTCCGGGGACAGGGCGTGGGAACAGCCCTGTTTCATCTGGCTGAGGCATGGGCCAGGGAAAGGGGCGCAGAAAAGCTCTATATTTCAGCTCATTCCGCCGTGGAGAGCCAGGCGTTTTACCGCCGGATGGGCTGTGTGGAGGCTGTGTGGCAGGATCCGGTCCATGTAGCTCAGGAACCGTTTGACTGTCAGCTGGAGAGGGTGCTTTGAGCCCTGCCGGTGCTGCAAAAGGAGATGCTGAGATGAAAAACGAAAACACCCCCCGTCTTGAGACACCCCGCCTGATTCTGCGCCGGTTCCAGCCGGGGGATGAAGACGCCATTTTAGAGATTTACAGCGAAAAAGAGACCAATACCTTCCTGCCCTGGTACCCCATGACCACCCGGCAGGAGGCAGAAAAGAAGCTGGCAGGGTACCTGGAAGGATATGGACAGCCCTTCGGCTGCCAGTATGCCATCACCCTGAGGGGTGAGGACCACCCCATCGGGTATATCCACCTGGGGGAGGGGGATAGCTGGGACTTCGGCTATGCCATCCGCCGGGCATACTGGGGACAGGGACTGGTCACCGAGGGGGCAGAAGCGGTGCTCCGGTGGCTTGAAACCACCGGCCTGCCCTATGTCACCGCCACCCACGACCGGGAGAACCCCGGCAGCGGACGGGTGATGCAGAAGCTGGGGATGCGGTACTGCTACTCCTACCGGGAGCAGTGGCAGCCCAAGGACATCCCGGTGGTGTTCCGGCTCTACCAGCTGGACCTGTCCGGCCCCCATCCCGATTATGAGAAATACCGGACGCAGTACCCGAGCTTTGTGGAGGAGCTGGGCTGACGTCCTT
>CALXFL010000182.1 GCA_944387515.1 uncultured Clostridia bacterium | reverse complement strand
TGTGTGGTAACTTAACTATACCCTAAATGGCTCTGTCCTTCTACTTTTTTATTGCTTTTTTCCTCTCTGTCCAATATCTATTGTACTCCTACATCCAAGGAGTTAAGTCGGCGGATTCAGCTCCTTGACATACAATTTGGATTGCAGTAGAATAAAATATATGACAGAAAAATATGGTTTACACTTCAGCAGGGAGAATGTTCGATGAAATACTGGACAGTCCAAACAAAGAATGTACTCGAAATCCTTCGAAAGGAAGGAGTCTATCAGCCAGATTTTGCAAAAAGCCGGTATCTGCAACGTCAAGCTCAGCTGAATGTATTGTATCAGTTGATTCTGGAGTCCTTCAACGTCCTCAACGGTTGTAATCTGCCTGGCTTGGTGTTTGCCTTTGCCAGAACTGACGGTCAGCAGATCTACTGCATCGAGACGATAGAGGAATTCCAGGCCTTCATCACCAGCAAGAAGGCGGTTTTGAACAGCTTGTGGAATCAGCTTGGTGCAGAGGACGCTGCGATCCTGGAGCTGGATGTTGCGGCGGATTTCAATCCGGTTTTTATTGATCTCAACGACTTTCAGTTCCTGATGCCGCCAGTTATGCCACTTCCTCCATATACACCGGAATCTGTTTCCAGAATTATAAATGACATCCAGCATGGAGTCATTACTCGTTCTGAATTTCCAAGCGATGTGATTCAGGCGCATTTGCCCAATATCGAGATAAAAAATGTGACAGGCTGCTACCCTTTGTTCAGCCTGGATTAATGGATTTCGTTAAAGCCTCCAAGCAACAAACTGCCCTCTGTTTTCCTATATGGAAACGGAGGGCAGTTTTAAATTTGGCGCAAAAGGCTGATTGTAGGGCAGGTATTCCTAGAAATAGGGGGTGAGAGAAAGATGATTCGTCTTTCTTTTCACAAAAAGGGATTGACAGACAGACTGCACAGGACTATGATGAAGGAAGAACGCTTTTGCGGTCTACTGTAACAGATAACAGAAATCTGGATACAGTTGCAGGAGGATTTATCATGGATTTTCAGAAACGGATGCAGCCGGTACAGCCCCAATCCCTCTTTAGTCTGGAAAAGGAGGGGTTTCTGGTCTGGTGCGGGAGCGTAACCCGAGGGGATGACGGGCGGTTTTACCTGTACTTCTCCTTCTGGCCTGTGGACAAGGGGCATCTGGCCTGGGTGACTCATTCCAAGATCGGTGTGGCGGTGGGAGACAGCCCGCTGGGCTCCTTTACCTGGCAGGGAATTGTCCTGTCCGGTGCAGGAGGAAATGCTTGGGATCGTGACTGCGTCCACAATCCCGCTATACTAAAGGTGGATGGCGTTTACTACCTTTACTACATGGGCAACTATGGCAATGGAGAGTTCTGGGATCACCGCAATCATCAGCGGGTGGGCGTGGCCTGGTCGGATAATCCACTGGGTCCCTTTAAGCGGCTGGATCAGCCGGTGGTGGGCATTACGCCAGGCCGGTATGATTCCCTGATGACCAGCAATCCCACCGTCTGCATCGGTCCGGATAGCAGAATCTATATGATGTACAAGGCGGTGTCAGCTGACGGGGAGATGCCTAAAGGCGGCGCTGTGGTTTGCGGGATGACAGTGGCAGACCATCCACTGGGGCCGTTTGTCTCATCGCCTACCCCCATTCTCACCAATCCGGAGAATCCCTGGTCGGTAGAGGATCCCTTTATGTGGTATGAGGGAGACCGGTTTTATGCCATCGCCAAGGATTTTCAGGGTTATTTCACCAAGGCAGGTCCCTACACGGTGGCCCTGTTTGAGTCGGCGGACGGCTTTGACTGGAAGCTTTCCGATCATCCGCTGGCGTTCCGGCTGGAGCTTCACTGGGCAGATGGCCGGACGGAGCCGCTTCAGAACATGGAGCGGCCCCAGATGTGGCTGGATGAGACAGGAAAACCCCGGATGCTTTGCTGTGCCTGCACCCGTCCGGATGATCCAGAGCGACTGCATTCCTTTAATGTACAGATTGAGATCCGGTAAGGAGGAAGAAAGCATGATTCACAAGGCAGAAATTGAAAAGCCCCTGACCCATGAATACGAGACGGACCTCTGTATCGTGGGCGGCGGCATGGCTGGTATGCTGGCCGCCATTGCGGCAGCCCGGCACGGTACTCGGGTGGTGCTGATGCAGGACCGTCCAGTGCTGGGTGGCAACGCTTCCAGTGAGGTCAGAATGTGGATCCGGGGCGCCCATGGAGAGAATATGCGGGAAACCGGTATCCTGGAGGAGATCGCCCTGGAAAACATCTACCGCAACCCTCAGCTGAATTTCTCGGTGTGGGACAGCGTGCTGTACGGCAAAGTGAAGTTTGAAAAGAACATCACTCTGATCCTCAACTGTTCCTGTCTGGACGCCGAGATGGCAGGGGAGGAGATCGCCGCCGTCACCGGTTGGCAGACCACCACTCAAACCTATCACCGGGTTCGTGCCAGAATCTTTGCCGACTGCTCCGGCGACAGCATCCTCGCACCTCTTACCGGTGCCGAATGGCGGATGGGCCGGGAGGCCACTGACGAGTTTGACGAAGACATCGCCCCTGAAAAGAGTGACCGTAGAACGATGGGTATGTCCTGTCTGATTCAGGTGCGGGAGACCGCCCATCCCACCACCTACATCCCTCCCGCCTGGGCCTACCATTTTGAGAAGAAGGACTTCGAGAACAAGATTAACTTTTCTACTCCCAAGAAATGGCAGAACTGCAACTTCTGGTGGATGGAGCTGGGCGGACTGGTGGACAGCATCGCCGACACTGAAACCCTGCGGGATGAGTTGATTCGCACCGTCTACGGGGTCTGGGACTTTGTGAAAAATGGCGGCGTCTGTGATGCCGCCAACTGGGAGATCGAGTGGATTGGATTCCTGCCGGGCAAGCGAGAGAGCCGCCGCTATGTGGGAGACCATATCCTCACCCAGAATGATGTGCGGGCGGAGGGCCGGTTTGATGACCTGATCGCCTATGGCGGCTGGACGATGGATGACCACCATCCAGCAGGCTTCCTCACCACTGAGCCGCCCACCATTTGGCATCCGGCACCCTCTCCCTATGGGATTCCCTACCGCTGCCTTTACTCCCGGAACATTGCGAACCTGATGTTTGCCGGGCGCAACATCAGCGCTACCCACAGCGCCCTTTCCTCTACCCGAGTCATGGCCACCTGTGCCATGATGGGCCAGGCGGTGGGTACTGCCGTTGCGATTGCCATCCGGGATGGCCTGATGCCCCGGGGTGTCTATGAGCAGCGGATCGGGGAGCTGAAGCAGACGCTGATTCAGGACGACTGCTACCTGCCCTGGAACAAACGGGAGGTCACCCCGCTGATGCAGACTGTGAACATCACCGGCAGCGGCGATGTTTCGATGCTCACTGACGGCGTGGAGCGGCCGGTGGACGGGGTAGACCATGCCTATGTCTGCCACCCCGGCGAAGAGATCCGGCTGACGTTGCCCCAGCCTACCCAGCTGTCAGCGCTGCGGATGGTTACCGACAGCGACCTAAACCGGGAGACCTTCCCGGAAAACATTGAGCACAACTGGAAGATATTCCCGATGAAATGCCATGTGCGGCTGGGAGCGGCGGATGTGCGGGTACCAGCCACTATTCTCCGGGATTTTGAGGTTTACGCTGATGGCCGGTTGGTTTGCGCTGAGACCAACAACTACCAGCGTCTGGTGAAGATTCCGCTCAATCTGACGGCGAAGGAGATCACCTTGGTTCCCAGAGCAACCTGGGGAGCGGAACAGGTGCGGCTCTATGCGCTGGAACTGATGGATTGAGTTTGTTGCTTGGCCTATCTGACAGAAGAACGCATCTTTTTAACCTGCTTTTGCCATAAGAAAACACAAAAAGACCGCCAGAAGGCGGCCTTTTTTGCGGTCACGAGTTTACTGGATTCCGTAGGTGCGTTTGTAGGCAATGGTGTCTGCTTCCAGCATTTCCTTGTAGTTCATTTTCTTCAGCTCAGCCAGGTAATTGTTCCAGTCGCTGTCGGAGTTGGGATCCAGCTGTCCGACACAGAACAGGGCTCTGGCTTCCTCAACGTAGGTGTTGATGGCGGAGCGGACCTCGTTCCAGCGGTCACTTTCCTCTTCGGTGTACAGAATGGTTCCCACGATATCCTCTTCAGCAGGTCCGAAATCCATATTTTTGGCCACCGACTGTCCGTGGAGGTATTCTCCATACAGCTTGTTTCCGTCAAATACTTCTACAAAGGTGTTGGAGGAGCAAAGGCCAGGCAGAATTTCAGCCTGCCACAGCTGGTTGGAGACATCGCCCCAGATCGGATTGATAACGCAGAGATTGGGCGTAATGGCGTCACCGAAAATAGATTCCTCGCCCTCTTCGGCATACCGCCAATCCACACCTTCTTCTCCATACCGGGCACTGAGCAGCAGGGAGTCATCCTCATAGCAGGCCATGCCCAGCTGGAAGGCCAGTTCCGGATATTCGCAGAAGGTGGTGATACACCAGCGGGCGCCGATGCCGGTGCTCTTGGCGGTTACCTGCTGCAATCCGTTGTATCCCACCGGCTGCTGAATGGGCTGCCAGGAGGCCAGATTGTCACTGAAGCCGCTGGCAGAGCCGGTCATCATGCCGATGGTCTGAACCTCAGTCTGAAGCTGTGCGCGCATATCGGAGAGACTCTGGGTCAGTACTGCTTCATCCAGCAGGTTTTCGCTGATAAGCATATTCACATATTTCAGGAATTCACGGTAAGCCTCTTTGTCGTAAGCAACATCAATTTTTCCGTCGGTTTCAGAGAGGGGAAGGTATCGGTTGGCAGTCAGGTTGTTGTAGATGAACAGGCTCTGGAGCCAGTTGAGACTGCAACTGTTGGAGGTATAGGAGTACATACCGGACATGGGAACTTCATCTCTTTGTCCATTTCCATTGGGGTCCTTATCCCGGAAGGCAATCAGGACTTCGGTCAGCTCGTCCAATGTAGTAGGCTGGGAAAGGCCC
>CALXFL010000181.1 GCA_944387515.1 uncultured Clostridia bacterium | reverse complement strand
ACCAGCCTCGCCATAATGGCAGAGGATGGGGGTGGCCTCCTGGTAAAAGATCCAGCTGACCAGCTGGTATTTATCCTGAAAATGGTAGTAAAAGGTGTTGCGACTGATGCCGCACTGGCGGGTCAGCTGTTCCACCGAGATTTTTTCCAGCAAAACGGTGTTCATCATGCTTTTGAGGCTGTCTGCCAGCAGCTTTTTGGTATGGGCAGCTGTGGACACGGGTGCTCCCTCCTGTATCAGAACAGATTCACAAAAACGAAAAAGCACGGATTTCTCCGTGCTTTTTGTTCTTACGCTTTGGGACGGGCTCAGATAGCTCTGGTAACTTTGCCAGAACGCAGGCACCGGGTGCAGGCGTGAACACGGCAGGGCTTGCCGTCGACCAGAGCCTTGACCTTCATCACGTTGGGTTTCCAGGTTCTGTTGGTACGTCTGTGCGAGTGAGACACTTTGATACCGAAAGCGACGTCTTTTCCGCAGAAATCACATTTAGCCATTTTCTGCACCTCCTTTGATTTTCACATAGCGTAATACATTCTAGCAGACTTTCAGGAAAAAATCAAGTCCTTTCGGCAAAGTTTTTTGATTTCCAGGGAAAAAAACCGGAAATTCCACCCCAGTGCTTGTTTTTTCCACCGGATACCAGTATAATAAGAGCAAGTTCACCAAATGAATGCTTTCATGGAGTGAACGGATCCACTCAATCGGTACGGTTTCCTTTCTACCGGCGGCGGAAAGGGCTGTGCCGGAAAGTCCAGGCTTTCAGTCAGCCGCCAGAAAATGGAGAGATGATATGACAGATTATATGGTTCAATTCTTATACAGGACGTTGGTTTATGGCATCGCTCTTATTATTGCGTTGCCCTTTCATGAGTTTGCCCACGCCTGGACAGCCAACAAGTTGGGAGATCCCACTGCCCGGTGGCAGGGACGTCTGACCCTCAATCCGCTGAAGCATCTGGACGTTTTCGGCGCCATTCTGATGCTGTTTACTGGTATCGGCTGGGCGAAGCCGGTGCCCATTAACCCCGGCAACTTTAAAAATCCCAAGGCAGGTATGGCGATTTCTTCCCTGGCTGGACCGGTCTCCAACCTTCTGTTGGCGCTGCTGTCCATGATCTGCTATAAGGTGCTAGTTGTTGTTGTCGTGGGAACGGGCGGTCTTTTCTATGACCTGGCTGAAAGCCTCATCAACATTTTCTATCTGATGGTGAGCATCAATGTGGGCCTGGCTGTCTTCAACCTGCTGCCGGTACCGCCTCTGGACGGTTCTCGGGTGGCCAACTACTTCCTGCCGGAGCGCACCTACTTTCAGATCATGCAGTATGAACGGATGATTATGATTTTCCTGATGTTTGCCGTCTTTTCCGGGGTGCTGGACCGGCCGTTGGCCATTGTTCGGAGTTTCTTCTGGAATGTGCTGGACTTCATCACCCGGCCGCTGGATCTGCTGCTTCATCTGGTGGTATAAATGGCGCTGGAATTTCATCTGGGAGAGTTTGAGGGGCCACTGGATCTGTTGCTCCATCTCATCGCCCGCCATAAGCTGAACATCAATGACATTGAGATTTCGGTGCTGCTGGAGCAGTATCTGGAGTATATGGCCCAGATGCGAGAGGCAGATCTGGAAATTTCCTCTGAGTTTCTGGAGATGGCGGCCCGGCTGGTGTATATCAAGACGGTGTCCCTGCTGCCCCGTCCTCAGGAGGCTGCCCAGCTGAAGCAGGAGCTGGAAGGCCAGTTGTTGGAATACCAGAGCGTCAAGGAGGCGGCTGCGTTGCTGGGGACTGCCTGGCGGGGGGGCAGAATTTTTGTCCGGCAGCCGGCGCCTGTACAGGTGGATCCCACCTATACAGGTGTTCATCCCCGGGAGCAGCTGCTGGAGGCCTATCTGGCGGCAGTAGGAAAGGC
Source organism: uncultured Clostridia bacterium (assembly GCA_944387515.1). Taxonomy (GTDB): domain Bacteria; phylum Bacillota; class Clostridia; order Oscillospirales; family Ruminococcaceae; genus Faecivivens. The sequence continues at coordinate 3,089 of CALXFL010000181.1, read as the reverse complement.
CCAGCGGCGACTGCCGCCTCCGGCGTCGGCTTTTCATGAAATCGTCAGCCGCCGGGTGGTGTCGGTGACCTCCCGTATCGTCTTTGTACTGCGGAAGCTTTACCGTACCGGTCAGATGGCATATGACGAGTTTTTTGCGGCCTCGGACAAGAGTGAACTCATCGCCACCTTTCTGGCGATGCTGGAGCTGATTAAGTCCAGGCGGATCATGGTAAGCGAGGACAACACCATGGTATATTTTACCCGGGAGCGGCAGACAGATCCGCCCGCTGTCCCGGAGGGAGAGAGTCAGTCTGAATGAGAAGCAGAAAGAATTTCGCCGCTTTGGAGGCGGTGCTCTTTGCCTGCGGTGAACCGGTGGAGGTTGAGCGGTTGGCAGAGGGACTTGGAATGGAGACAGCAGCAGTCCGGCAGCAGCTGGCCCTTTATGGCGAGGAGCTGGAAAAAAGCGGCGGCCTCCGGCTGTTGGTGCTGGGAGAAACCGTGCAGCTTTGTGCCAAGGAAGAATATGACGAGCAGATCCAGGCAGTGGTGGCGGTTAAGAAAAACACCCCTCTGTCGGGAGCGGCGTTGGAGACGCTGGCCGTTATTGCCTACAACCAGCCGGTGACCAAAAGCTTTGTGGAGCAGGTCCGTGGTGTAGAAAGCGGTCAGGTGGTCAATAATCTGGTGGAGAAGGGGCTGGTGGAGGAAGCCGGCCGGCTGGCTGTACCGGGACGCCCCATCACCTACCGCACCACACCGGTATTTTTGCGTTCCTTTGGTCTGTCCGGGTTGGGAGACTTGCCGCAGGTGCCGGGCCGGGAGGACAGTGCCGGGCAGGATGAAGTGTCCAGCCCCGGGGAGGATCTTTCTGATTTCCCCGATGACAATTCGGTAGGCTTCCAGCCGGAAGAATAACGAGAGGAGGGGGCCATTACGGGATGGATCATAGCCGGTGCAGTGGTTCTGCTGGTATTTCTGCTGCTCTGGACCGATCTGGTGCTGGCAGTGCAGCTGGAAGACAGCGAGCTGTCGGTGCGGTTTTGGTACGGGCCGGTGAGTCTGCCTGTTTATCCGCAGCCGGACAAGCCCCCGAAGCCGGCACGGAAAGCTGCACCTGCCAAGAAGCCCGGCCGGCGGAAAAAGAAAAAGGCCACCCAAAAGCCGCCTGCCCAGCCTGTCCGGAAAAAGAAAGGGGACATGGGAGAGCTCTGGCAGATCATTTGCAGTCTGCTGCCTCCCTTGGGAACGCTTCTTACCAGTATTCGCGTAACCCGGCTTCAGATTCAGTTAATGGTAGGCGGGACAGATGCCGCCGATACCGCCATCCGGTATGGTCAGACCTGTGCGCTGGTGCATGGGAGTGTGGCCGCTCTCAGTGGCATGATGCAGGTACAAATTGACCGGATTGAGATTGGCTGGGACTATCTTCATGCTGGCATTACCGAGAAGGTCTCGCTGGAGCTGCGGCTCCGGTTGGGGATAATTGTGGCCCAGGCTCTGCGGGCGCTGTGGCGGTTGATTATGGCGATTGTCGGAACAAATGGAAAGGCCAGCGCTGGCCCCGAAAGCGGCAAATCTGCTGCTTCGGAAAATCATACAGGAGGAATCACAAATGGCTGAGAATTCCATTCATAACATTATGGGCTTGACCATGGATAAGGTGCGGGAGATGATTGGCGCCGAGCAGATTATCGGTCAGCCCATCCAGCTTCCCGACGGAACCACCATTATTCCGGTGTGCAAGGTGACCTATGGCTTTGCTTCCGGCGGCTCGGATCTGCCCACCAAGCAGCAGAAGCAGCCCTTCGGTGGAGGCGGCGGCGCCGGCATTACCATGGAGCCGGTAGCCTTTCTGGTGGCCCGGGAGGGAAGTGTCCGTCTGCTTCAGGTTTCCACTGCCACCAATACGGTAGATCGGGTCATCGATACGGTGCCCGAGGTCATCGACCGGGTGTCCGGTATCGTGGCCAAATCCAAAGAGAAAAAAGTAGCTGAGACAGAAGCGCAGCCCTGACAAAAAAGCAGCTGGTATGAACCAGCTGCTTTTTTGTGCCTTCAGGCAAATTTCCCAGGCAGCATGCATACCTTTTGGAGAATGGAGGTGTGTTCATGAAAAGAACAGGACTGGTGTTGTTGCTCCTTCTCTGGGTGGGCAGTTGGTTTTTGCTGCCGGTTAGCGCTGCCGGAGAAGCTCCTGATGTTTCCGCCACAGCAGCAGTGGTCATGGAGGCAGAGACCGGACAGGTGCTCTATGGCAAGAATGAGGATGCTTCCATGGTGATGGCCAGCACCACCAAGATTCTGACGGCGCTGCTGGCGTTGGAGTCGGGAAACCTGGATCTGCCCTTTACCGTGGACAGCGATGCCATTCAGGTGGAGGGCACCTCCATGGGACTCCAGCCAGGGGATCAGGTGACACTGCGGACGTTGGCCTGCGGGATGCTGCTCAGTTCGGGAAACGACGCTGCCAACGCAGCGGCGGTGCGGATTGCCGGGTCGTTGGAGGAGTTTGCCGTTCTGATGAATCAGCGGGCTGCCCAGCTGGGAATGACCGGCAGCTCTTTTGTCACGCCGTCGGGATTGGACGCTCAGGGCCATTACACTACGGCGAAGGACATGGCACTCCTCACCCGGACAGCTCTCCAGAATCCTGACTTCGCCGCCATTTGCAGCCAGAAAAGCATGAAGGTTTCCTTTGGCAATCCGCCTGCTGACCGGTGGCTTTCCAACCATAACCGACTGCTCAGTGAGATGCCGGGTTGTGTGGGCGTCAAAACCGGCTTTACCAAGTTGGCGGGCCGGTGTCTGGTATCGGCGGCCTGTCGGGACGGCGTGACGCTGATTTGTGTCACGCTGAAAGCACCCAATGATTGGGACGATCACAAGAAGCTGATGAACTGGGGTTTTGACCAGCTGGAGACGGTTTCTCTCACCGCCAGCCTAGCCGGAGTGACGGTGCCGGTAGGAGGGAGCGGTACTGCTGTACCCGTGGTGCAGCGGACGCCGGTGGAGGTAGTGCTGTCTGTGGGAAGCACCGGTCAGCTGGAAGAGGAGCGGCAGCTGCCCTCTTTTGTATATGGCCCAGTAAAAGCAGGGGAGCCTTT
>CALXFL010000180.1 GCA_944387515.1 uncultured Clostridia bacterium | reverse complement strand
GTGACATAGACGCTGGCATTTTCCCGGTTGTGGGCGATCTCCTCCTGGGTCAGGGGCCGGATGACCCGGGCCGGACTGCCCAGGACCAGCATCCCATCGGGCACCACCGTCTTTCCGGTGACCAGGGAGCCAGCCCCAATGATGCAGTCCCGGCCCACCTGAGCGCCGCTCAGGAGGATGGCGCCCATGCCCACTAGCGTGTTGTCTCCCACTGTGCAGCCGTGGAGAATCGCCCCATGGCCCACCGTCACGCCCTCGCCCAGGATGCAGGGCTTGTCATAATCAATGTGCAGGACAGCGTTTTCCTGAACGTTGCTGTTTTTCCCGATGACGATGGGGGCCAAATCTCCCCGCAGCACGCTGTTGTACCAGACCGATACCCCTGCTTCCAGCGTCACATCTCCCGACACCACGGCCCCTCTCAGCAGAACCGCCTCATCTGAAATCTTCATGCTCTCTTCCTCCGTCTATGGTTTTCCGCCCGGTCCGGGCAGTCCCTTTCATTCTACCGTGACGCTGTGATTCTGGCAACCGGAAGGGGAATTTTTGTCAAAAATACCAAAGGACGGGCTTTGGAGTTGTGAAATTCCCCTTCTTGACTTTTTGGGGAAATGGTACTATACTGTTATCAATACGTTGAAATGCAGTGACAGGGATAAGGCTCTGCCCTCCGTTTTTCAGAGAGCCGCCGGATGGTGCGAGGCGGCAGACGAGACAGCGCTACTGGCCCTTGAGCAGCCGGCTGAACACGGCTTTGCCGCTATTAGGCTTGGACGGCCTCTCCACCGTTACCCGGAGCAGCATTCGCCGGAAGTCCGGCTGATGCCCTGAGCGGACGCAGCAGCGTCAATAAGAATGGTACCGCGGAAGTATGGCTTTCGTTTCTTGTGTGAAGACACCGGAAACGAAAGCCTTTTTGTTATTCCCAAAGGGCCTGACACCCAGAAAGGATGCGCTTATGAAAAACTATCAAAAGTATACCCGCCAGTATTTTAACCCTCCGGTCTGCCAGATGAAGTGGGCCAGCCGGGATTATATCGACAAGGCACCCATCTGGTGCTCGGTGGATCTGCGGGACGGCAACCAGTCCCTCATCATCCCCATGAGCCTGGAGGAAAAGCTGGAATTCTTCAAGCTGCTGGTGAAGGTGGGCTTCAAGGAGATCGAGATCGGCTTCCCCGCCGCCTCTGAGACCGAATATGCCTTCCTCCGGGCTCTGATCGAGCAGGACTTCATCCCCGACGACGTCACCATCCAGGTGCTGACCCAGTCCCGGGAGCACATCATCCGCAAGACCTTTGAATGCCTGAAGGGCGTCAAGAACGCCATCGTTCACCTCTACAACTCCACCTCTCTGGCCCAGCGGGAGCAGGTCTTCCGCCGCTCCAAGGAGGAGATCATCGACATCGCCGTCACCGGCGCCCGGCTTTTCAATGAGTGCGCCGCCGGTCACGAGGCCAACTTCCGGTTTGAGTACTCCCCCGAGAGCTTCACCGGCACCGAGCCCGAGTTTGCGCTGGAAATCTGCAACGCCGTCCTGGACGTCTGGAAGCCCACTCCCGACCGGAAGGTCATCATCAACCTGCCGGTAACGGTTCAGCTCTCCATGCCTCACGTCTACGCCAACCAGATCGAGTACATGTGCGACAACCTGAAGTACCGGGAAAACGTCGTCGTCTCCCTCCATCCCCACAACGACCGGGGCTGTGCGGTGGCTGACTCTGAGATGGGCCTGCTGGCAGGCGCCGACCGGATCGAGGGCACCCTCTTCGGCAACGGCGAGCGCACCGGCAACGTGGACATCATCACCCTGGCCATGAATATGTTCTCCCAGGGCATCGATCCCCAGCTGGACTTCTCCAACATGCCCGAGATCTGCGAGCTTTACGAGCGGGTCACCCGGATGCACGTCTATGAGCGGTCTCCCTACTCCGGACAGCTGGTTTTTGCGGCCTTCTCCGGCTCCCATCAGGACGCCATTGCCAAGGGCATGAAGTGGCGGGAGGAGAAGAACCCCGAGCACTGGACCGTGCCCTATCTGCCCATCGATCCCACCGATGTGGGCCGTATCTACGAAACCGACGTCATCCGCATCAACTCCCAGTCGGGCAAGGGCGGCATCGGCTACCTGCTGGAGCAGAACTTCGGTTACATCCTGCCCGCCAAGATGCGGGAGAGCGTCGGCTACGCCGTCAAGAGTGTCTCCGACCATCTCCACAAGGAGCTGTCCCCCGCCGAGGTGCTCCACGTCTTCCAGGAGCAGTATGTGAATGTCAACTCGCCGGTGAAGCTGCTGGATTACCACTTTGTCCGCACCCCCGACATCCGCACCATCGTCACCCTGGAGGTGGATGGCGAGGAGCGGGAGCTGACCGCCAAGGGCAACGGCCGTCTGGATGCGGTGAGCAACGCCATCAAGCAGCACCTGCACATTGAATACAGCAACCTCACCTACACCGAGCATGCACTTCAGGAGGGCTCCACCTCCCAGGCTGTCGCCTATGTGAGCATCACCCTGCCGGACGGACGGGTGAGCTGGGGCGCTGGTGTCCATGACGACATCATCGCCGCCTCCATCAATGCACTGTTCTCCGCCATCAACCGGAGCATGGAATAAATCTGCCGGGAGGATGTGTGCCGGGAAATTCCGGCACACACTCCCTTCTCTTGAAAGGACGAATCATCATGGCAATGACAATGACCCAAAAAATTCTTGCGGCCCATGCCGGCCTCCCCGAGGTCCGCGCCGGCCAGCTCATCAAAGCCAAGCTGGACATGGTGCTGGGCAACGACATCACCTCCCCGGTGGCCATCAACGAGTTCACCAAGGCAGGCTTTGACAGCGTCTTCGACACCACCCGCATCTCCCTGGTCATGGACCACTTTGCCCCCAACAAGGACATCAAGGCTGCCCAGCAGTGCAAGCAGTGCCGCACCTTCGCCCACCGCTTCGGCATCGAGAACTTCTACGATGTGGGCAACATGGGCATCGAGCACGCCCTGCTGCCGGAAAAAGGCCTGGTAGGCCCCGGCGAGTGCATCATCGGCGCCGACTCCCATACCTGCACCTACGGTGCCCTGGGCGCCTTCTCCACCGGTGTCGGCTCCACCGACATGGCCGCCGGTATGGCTACCGGTGAGGCCTGGTTCAAGGTGCCCGCCGCCATCCGCTTCAACCTCACCGGCTCCCTTCAAAAGTGGGTCAGCGGCAAGGACGTCATCCTCCACATCATCGGCAAGATCGGCGTGGACGGCGCCCTCTACAAATCCATGGAGTTCACCGGCGAAGGCGTTGCCTCCCTGTCCATGGATGACCGGCTCTGCATCTGCAACATGGCCATCGAGGCCGGCGCCAAGAACGGCATCTTCCCGGTGGACCAGGTGACCCTGGACTACGTCAAGGGCCGTGTCAACCGCCCCTTCCAGACCTACGAGGCAGACCCTGACGCCGAGTATGAGCAGACCATCGACATCGACCTGTCCGCCATCACGCCCACCGTCTCCTTCCCCCACCTGCCGGAAAACGCCCGCACCTTCGACCAGATCGGTGACATCGTCATCGACCAGGTGGTGATCGGCTCCTGCACCAACGGCCGTCTGTCCGATATGGCCGTGGCTGCTGAGATCCTCAAGGGCAAGAAGATTGCCAAGAACGTCCGGGCCATCGTCATCCCCGCCACCCAGGAGATCTACATGGAATCCATGCGCCGGGGCTATCTCGAGACCTTCATTGAGGCTGGCTGCGTCGTCTCCACCCCCACCTGCGGTCCCTGCCTGGGCGGCTACATGGGCATCCTGGCCGAGGGCGAGCGCTGCGTCGCCACCACCAACCGCAACTTCGTCGGCCGGATGGGCCATGTGGATTCTGAGGTTTACCTGGCCTCTCCCGCTGTGGCTGCTGCTTCAGCCATTGCTGGAAAGATTGCCCGTCCGGAATAAGATTTACCCAGAGGAAGGAGACAGATTATCATGAAAACCCAAGGCATTGTCCATAAATTCCCCGACAACGTCGACACCGACGTCATCATCCCCGCCCGGTACCTGAACACCGCTGACCATCAGGAGCTGGCCTCCCACTGCATGGAGGACATCGACCGGGACTTCGTCAAGAAGGTAAAGCCCTCCGACATCATCGTGGCCGGCTGGAACTTCGGCTGCGGCTCCTCCAGAGAGCACGCCCCCATCGCCATCAAGGCGGCTGGCGTCTCCTGCGTCATTGCCAAGACCTTCGCCCGCATCTTCTACCGCAACGCCATCAACATCGGCCTGGCCATCCTGGAATGTGAGGAAGCCGCCGACAAGATTCAGGCCGGCGATGAGGTCGCCATCGACTTCGACACCGGCGTCATCCAGAACCTCACCCGGGGCGAATCCTACCAGGCCGAGCCCTTCCCCGACTTCATCAAGGACATCATCAGCAAGGGCGGCTTGCTGAAATCCCTGAAGTGAGGACTGCCCATGCTGCGTGAAATCATTCCCCAGGTGACCATGGAAATGGCCGCCCATTACACCGGCAACCCCGAACGGATCCGTCACTTCATGAAGGTGTGGGGATATGCCCGCACCATTGGACAGCTGGAGCATCTGGACCGCCGCACCCAGCTGATTCTGGAGCTGGCCGCCCTCACCCACGGTATCGGTGACCGGGGGCAGGCCCCGGAATCCTGCACCGGCGAACAGCCGGAAAATCCTACATCGGCTGAAGCGCTGCTGGCCAGACTCGGTTACCCCAAGGAAATTATCCAACGTGTCTGCTGGCTGATTGACCACCACCGCATCTGCGGAGAGAGAACCAGCCCCGACTGCCAGATTCTGATTGAGGCAGATTTTCTGGCCAACCTGGACGAAGGCAACCTCTCCCCCGACGGCGCCAGAGAGAAGATTTTCCGCACCGAAAGCGGCACGGCTCTGCTGGACGCCCTCTTTCCCCAGGCAAACTGACAGCTGAAAGGAGATCATCCCCATGAACAAAACCATTACCGTCATCAAAGGCGACGGCATCGGCCCTGAAATTG
>CALXFL010000179.1 GCA_944387515.1 uncultured Clostridia bacterium | reverse complement strand
AAGGACCGCCTGGACGAGATGAGAAAGATCCAGCAGGCTTCCGGTATGCCCCCCAAATACGACGGCCACTGCCGCAACCTCTCCAAGGAGGAGGTTCAGGCCAAGCTGGACGCCGGTGTTCCCTACGTCATCCGGCAGAAGTGCCCCACTGAAGGCACCACCACCTTCCATGACGAGGTCTTCGCCGACATCACCGTTAACAATTCCGATCTGGACGACCAGATCCTCATCAAGACCGACGGCATGCCCACCTACAACTTCGCCAACGTGGTGGACGACCACACCATGGGCATCACCCATGTTATCCGCGGCAACGAATACCTGTCCTCCACCCCCAAGTATAACCTCCTCTACCAGGCCTTCGGCTGGGAGATTCCCACCTATATCCACGTCTCCCCTGTTATGAAGAACGCCACCGAGAAGCTGTCCAAGAGAAACGGCGACGCCTCCTTTGAGGACCTGGTGGCCAAGGGCTATCTGGAAGAGGCCGTGGTCAACTATATCGCCCTGCTGGGCTGGGCTCCCAAGGGAGAGAACGAGGTCTTCACCCTGGAAGAGCTGATTCAGGAGTTTGACGTCTCCGGCATCTCCAAGTCTCCCGCCATCTTCGACCCCCTGAAGCTCAAGGCCATCAACGGCGCTTACATCCGCCGTCTCAGCCCCGAGAAGTTCGTCGAGTTGGCCACCCCCTACATCCGCCAGAGCTGCAAGCGGGAGGATGTGGACATGAAGCTGCTGGGCGCCCTGCTCCAGCCCCGCACCGAGATCTTCACCGAGATCCCCGAGCAGATCGACTTCATCGACGCCCTGCCCGAGTACGACACCGCCATGTACACCCACAAGAAGATGAAGACCAACAGCGAAACCGCTCTGGTGGCCCTGAAGGCCATGCTGCCGGTGCTGGAGAAGGTGGAGGACTGGACCATGGACCAGATTCACGACGCCCTCTTTGGCCTCATCGAGGAGATGGGTGTCAAGAACGGCTATATCCTCTGGCCGCTGCGTGTTGCCGTTTCCGGCAAGCAGTTCACCCCCGGCGGCGGCATCGAGCTGGCCGAGATCCTGGGCAAGGAGGAAACCCTCGCCCGCATCCGCAAAGGCATCGAGAAGCTGGAAGCCGAAGCCTGATTTTCCCCGACATGACGAAACCCCCTCTGACCCGAAGGTCAGAGGGGGTTTTTGGCTGTATGGAGCCGGTCAGCAGGAACTCTCCTCCCCTGCCAGGCCGCCCAGCCGGCACAGCTCGCCATAGACGCCGCCCTGAGCCAGCAGTTCCTCGTGGGTGCCTGCCTGGGCGATGCCGCCTTCCGACAGGACGAAGATCCGGTCGGCGTGGCGGATGGTGGAAAGCCGGTGGGCAATGATGACTGCCGTCCGTCCCTGTACCAGACGGGCCAGGGACTGCTGTACCACCTGCTCACTCTGGTAGTCCAGGGCGCTGCCCAAGCCCAACGAGTTGGGCGGGACCCTGCGATTTTTCGAGAAAAATCGAGTAAAGCTTTTGCCTTTTTGTGCCGTTAGGTGTTTCACTATTATCACTTCCCTGCCAGATAGGCTTCGATGCCGTCGGCTGTGGCCGAGGCAAAGAGGGGAAGATTGCTCTTGTCCGACAGGACGGCGGCTTCCACCGGCGAGGTGATGAAGCCGTATTCAATCAGAATCGAGGCAAACTGCTTGTTGCGGGTCACCGCAAACTCGCTGAACTTGTGGCCACGGTTCAGCGCCGTGCTGCCGCTGTCCATCTGCTGGTAAGCCCCGAAGATGTTGTTGCAGACGTTCTTGGCCAGATTCATCGACCAGGGCGTGTTGTAATAGACCTCGATGCCCCGGGCTGTGGTATTGCTGGAGGAGTTGTGGTGAACCGAAATGTACAGATGGGGTTCCCAGGCCACCGCTGCATCCAGACGGGCATACAGCGAATAGAGATCAGTGCTCTCCCAGGTATCCAGCACATAAACCTCGGCACCTCTGGCCCGCAGCTCGGTAGCCAGTGCAGCAGCCTTGTCCGCATTGAGCTTATGCTCATAGAGGCCGTTGGCAACAGCGCCCACGTCCAGGGTGGTGCTGTTCTTGTAGCTGCCGTGGCCGGGGTCGATGACAATACGGGCGCCTTCCAGACTGCTCACCGGATTCAGGAAACGCAGCTGAAGCTGGCCCATGCTGTCATAGCTGGCGTAGCAGCCGTAGTATTTGCCAGGCTCCCGGAGGGTCAGTTCCAGGACGCCCTGGGAGATGCCGTTCTTCACCCGGGTATAGGTGGAAGCCGAGGTGAAGCAGCTGCCGGACGGGAAGGAAATGCTGCCAGTCTTGATGTCGGTGGTATAGTCAAAGGTGATCATGACCTTGGTGGGCGAAAAGCTGCTGACGGTGTTGCCGGCGTTCAGGTAGGTGTAGGGCTGGGCCTCGATGTTGAAGGGCACGCTCCACTTGCCGGAGATGTCCAGGGTGGTGTAGCTGCGGTCGGCGGAGACGCCTACCCGGCTGATGGTGTTGTCACCCAGGTTGCCGGAGGTGGCATAGGTCTTGATGTCGCTGTACTTGACCTTGCGGCCGGAAGCCAGCAGGCAGTTGACCGAGCCGCTGGAAGCGGTGCTCACATAGTCGATGGTGCCCTTGGGCAGCTGATAGTAGTAGGGAGCGGAGTAATCCTCGTCCCGGTCATTTTCCGCCGGGATGAAGACGTCTGCATAATCCGATGTCACGATGACCTGCTGGCCGCCCTGGGGCTTGACGCTGCTGCCGTCCCCGCCGCCGTCCGGCTGAGAGGGGGTAATGCCGTCCAGCTTGGCCACTGTCATGCTGCCAGTGGTGCGGGTCTCGGTGCGGCCGTCCTTCTGGGCGGTGAAGAGAATCTCGCCCAGGCTCTGACCGGCCTTGGCGGAGGTTGGCACCTTATAGCTGCCGGTAAACCAGTAATATGTACCATCCTCCCGGCTGTCCTTCTTAAGGGTCACGGTGGTGCTGCCGATCCGGGCGGTGACAGTCGCCTCCTTGTGGGCCAGCGCCCGCAGGGTCACGTCCTGGCCTGCCAGAACCTCTCCGCCGCCCATGGGCTCCACCGTCTTGAGCAGCCGCTCAAAAGAGGCGTCCGCTGCCATAGCGGGCAGGGTCCCCATCATCATCACCAGCGCCAGCATCAGGGCCAGCACCGAAAACAGTTTTTTCTTCCATCCGATGGTATGCAACGTCTTCTCCTCCATATCAGGGTCGGGGCGTCATAAAAAACGGGAGGCTGCCGCTTTGGCGGACAGCCCCCCTGTCAGGGCGCCAGTGGAAACGGGACACTTATTTCAGCAGGGCGATGAAGTTTTTCTTCTCCTTCTCCATGCTGGCATTGGGGCTGCCAAAGATCTGCTCATAACGGAACAGGATAATGCCGTCGCAGGAATCCACGCCCCGGGCCATGTCAATCTGCCGGGCGATGATGTCGGTGCTGTTCAGCCATTCATTCTTTCCGGCTTCACCGGCATACTGGTCCACTGTACCGGACTTGTAGGCCGCCAGGCCCACCAGCAGGGAAACATCCGGACAGGTAACCATATCCTCCCACTGCTTCAGAATCTTCTCATAACCGGCGCTGGCGTTCTGGAAGCCGTAGTAAATCTGCGGCGCTACATAGTCCAGATAACCGGGGTTCTGCACCCACTTCTCCACGTCGGCGTAAAGCAGATCATAGGTCTGCTGGTTGACGCCCCGGGGGCTCACGCCAAAGACCGCAGAGGAATCAGCAGCCTTGACCGCATGATACATCTGCTTCACCATGGCGGAGGTGTTCTCCCGGCGCCAGTCAGCCTGGCTCAGGGTTCCGCCGGCGGCGGTGTAGGCCGCATACTGGCTGGCATCATAGGAGAAATCCAGTCCAGAGGGGTAGAAATAGTCGTCGATGTGGATGCCGTCCACGTCGTACTTGCTGACAATCTCGGTGACACCGGCGGCAATCAGGTCCCGTACCTCCTTGGAGGCGGGATTTAAGTAGATCCGGCCCGAAACAATGAACAGGTTCTGGGCGGTTTTCTCTGCCGAGTTATACCAGCGGCGGATGGGGTATTGATCCGACACCTGGGCAATCTGGGTGGTGGTCATGGCCCGCATGGGATTGACCCAGGCTTCAATGGCCAGGCCCAGCTTATGGGCTTCGTTTACCATGATCTTCAGCGGATCATAGGAAAGGGCTGTTCCCATGGTGCCGGAGGCGTAGTCCGACCAGGGGAAGTAATCCGAAGGGTAGAAGCTGTCGCCATAGGGCCGCACCTGGACAATCACCCGGTTCAGGCCATTGTCGGCGCAGGTCTTGAACATCTGCTGAATCGAAGCGGTGAACTGGGACTCATTCTTCCCTTTCATCAGGGGAGAAAGATCCAGGAAGGAAATCCAGATCGCCCGAACCTCGTCTGCCTTGGCCTCATTGGTTGTGGCGGCGGCAGTCCCCATCTGGTTCAGGGTCGTTACGTCAAGGGGCTGGGGCAGCTCGCTGCCGGAAGCGCTGACAGCGCCCCCAGCTGACATGGTAATCAAAGTAGCCAGCGCTGTGGCTACTATTCTTTTCCAAATAAGGCCAAATCGTTTCATTGATAACATCCTCCTGAAGAGACGTGCTGGGTCTTGAACCGCAAAGGATGGAAAACTTCATCCCGGGCGGCTCCTAAGGCGATAAAGTGCTCTCTGTTATAATAGTGTCAGAAAAGGTCTCTCCTGTTGCAGGGAATTTATGGTTCTGACAGATTTTTTTCAGATTCGGGACGGGACAGGGCCGGCATATCCCGGGTAATGTCCTCGGCGGGACGGGTAATGGTGACCGTCACCTGGTATCCGTCCAGCTCAAAGCTCTTCTCCCCCGGTTCCATGGGCATTTCCATCCGCTTTGCACCATACCGCAGCCGCAGGCAGCCATCCTCTGACGAGGAGGCGGGCAGGGTGCGGGGGATGAAGACCTCTTTCACCAGCTGGGGCGATTCCTCCTGGGGTTTCAGCCGCCGGTCCAGTCCGGGAAAACGGTCGGACAGGTCGTCCTCTTCCTCTTCAGGCGGGGCGGGCGGATC
>CALXFL010000178.1 GCA_944387515.1 uncultured Clostridia bacterium | reverse complement strand
GATATGCTCAACTGCGGCGCCTGCGGCTATTCCACCTGCTGGGAGAAGGCCATCGCCGTCTACCAGGGCAAGGCCGAGCTGGAAATGTGCCTGCCCTTCATGAAGGAGCGGGCTGAGTCGGTGTCCGGCCAGATTCTGGACATCACCCCCAACGCCATCATCGCTGTGGACATCGTCTTCAACATCCAGCTCTTCAACAACGCCGCCCGCCGGATGATGGGTATTCCCGATGGGGAGAACATGATCGGCCGGCCGGTAGGGGATGTCTTTGACGAGTTCGAGCTGGTACAGGTTATGGACAGCCGCCAGAACGTCATCGGCGAGAAGTGCTACCTGGACCGGTACGGCATCTATGTGGAAAAGAGCATCATTTACGACTATGACCACGGCATCATGATGATCTGCCTCAACGACATCAACCAGGAAGAGCAGGCCGCCATCAAGGCCGCCCAGATGCGCCGGGAGACGGTGGAGATCACCGACCAGCTCATCAACAAGCAGATGCGGACGGTCCAGGAGATCGCCTCGCTGCTGGGTGAGACCACCGCCGAGACCAAGATCGCCCTGACCCGGCTGAAAAAGAGCCTCACCGATGAAGCCGGCGGCCGGTCCTGACAGAAAGGGGCGACTATGAGCTATTTTATTGAAAGCGGCTATGTAAGCCTGAACAAGTACGGGGAGGAGCTCTGCGGCGACCGGGTGGAGAGCATCTACCACGACGGCACCATGACCTTGGTGCTGGCCGATGGTCTGGGCAGCGGCGTCAAGGCCAACATCCTCTCCACCCTGACCTCCAAGATCATCGGCACGATGATGGCCAGCGGCATGTCCATCGAGGACTGCGTGGACACCATCATTGCCACCCTGCCGGTCTGCGCCGTCCGGCAGGTGGCCTATTCCACCTTTACCATTCTTCAGATCAACCAAAACGGCGACGCCTACATGGTGCAGTTTGACAACCCTCTCTGCGTCATGATCCGGGACGGCAAGGCCTACGATTACCCGGTGGAGGTCAACATCGTTGACGGCAAGCAGATCTTTGAAACCCGGATGAAGGTGGAGCTGGACGACAGCTTCGTCATGTTCAGCGACGGTGTGCCCCATGCCGGCATCGGCATCACCATGAGCCTGGGCTGGCAGCAGGAGAACGTCCGGCGCTTCCTGGAGGAAAACTACGACCGGAACGACTCGGCCACCACCACCGCCGCCAAGCTGGCAGACGCCGCCAAGGCCCTCTACATGGAGCGGATGGGAGACGATACCACCGTAGCGGTCATGCGGGTGCGCAACCGGTCGGTGGTGAGCATCATGCTGGGCCCGCCGTCGGATCCTGCCGACGATGTGCCGGTGATCGAGCGGTTCCTGGCTCAGGAGGGCAAGAAGATCGTCAGCGGCGGCACCACCTCCAAGATCGTCAGCCGCTACCTGGGTACCTCCGTCACCACCTGCATCGACTACATCGACCCCAAGATCCCACCGGCTGGCTTCATGAAGGGCGTGGATCTGGTGACCGAGGGTGTGCTCACCCTGGGCCGGGTCATGGAGATCTCCCAGGAGATCGTCAACAGCAGCAACACCGACACCGGCTGGCTCAAGGGAAGGGACGCCGCCTCCCAGATTGCACGGCTTCTCTTTGAGGAGGCCACCGACGTGAACTTCTTCGTGGGCCGCGCCATGAACCCTGCCCACCAGAACCCCAATCTGCCGCTGGATCTGAGCATCAAGCTGAAGATTGTGGAGATTCTTTCTAAGAATCTGGAGACGCTGGGCAAGCGGGTCAAGGTGGAGTACCACTGAGGGTTAAACTACACATTTTTAGTTGACATTTCCCCTGAAACGTGTCATAATAGGCAGAGCAGGGGGATGGCTGGCCCGCAGCATTCTGCTGCGGGTATTTTTTTGGAAGGAGAACTGCCATGACATTTCACTGGCTTCGGGAGCCGGACGATCTGACCCCCGTTTACACCGTCCGTCAGCGGGTTTTTGTGGAGGAGCAGGGCTTCCGGGATGAGTTTGACGACCTGGACCACACCTGCTGGCACCTCCTCTGTGAGGAGAACGGAAACCCGATGGCCTGCGCCCGTATCTTCCCCGAAGAGGGGGACTGCTGGCACATTGGCCGGGTGGCGGTCTGCAAGGAGTGCCGGGGCACCGGCCTTGGCGCTGCGGTCATGGCGGCCTGTCACCAAAAGATCGCAGAGCTTGGCGGCCGCCGGGCGGTTCTCTCCGCACAGGAGCAGGCGGTGGGCTTCTATGAAAAGCAGGGCTACCGGGTGACCTCGGAGCCCTATCTGGACCAGCACTGCCCCCATCGGGATATGGAGCGGCCGGTAGCCGCTTCGGAAATCTGACGACAAACAGGGAGGAAGGCATTTCCATGGCTGTGACAAAATCCGATTTCGGCAAGCTCGCAGACGGCAGAGCCGTCAGCTGCTACACCATCACCAACAAAAACGGCGCCTCTGCCGCCATCCTCGACCTGGGCGGTACCTTGCAGTCTCTGCGGGTGCCCGACCGGGACGGCAACCTCCGGGACGTGGTGCTGGGCTATGACACCCCCCAGGAGTATCTGGAAGGCACCGGCTACCTGGGCGCCCTCATCGGCCGGTTCGGCAACCGCATTGGCGACAGCCGCTTTACCTTAAACGGCAAGACCTACACCCTCTTCGCCAACGACAAGAACAACAACCACCTTCACGGCGGCAAGGAGGGCTTTGACAAGAAGTTCTGGCAGGTGGAGACCGGCAGCGACTCGGTGACCCTGCGGTACACCTCCCCCGACATGGAGGAGGGCTATCCCGGCAACCTGGCCGTCACCGTCACCTACCGGCTGGACGATGACAACCGGCTGACCCTGGACTACACCGCCGAAACCGATGCCGACACCGTCCTCAATCTGACCAACCACAGCTACTTTAACCTGAGCGGCGAGGGAAGCGGCAGCATCGCCGGACAAACCCTCCGGCTGGATGCCGACGCCTATACCGCCGTGGACAGCTACGGCCTGACCGTGGAGCAGGTGATCCCGGTGGAGGGCACGCCCTTTGACTTCCGTACCGCCAAGCCCCTGGGCCGGGACATCAACCAGGAGGATCCCCAGCTGAAAAACGGCGGTGGCTATGATCACAACTTCGCCCTGAACGGCGAGGTGGGCACCCTGCGGACCGTAGGCGAGGCCTTCTCTCCCGAGTCCGGCATCAAGATGGAAATCGCCACCACCCAGCCCGGCGTGCAGCTCTACGCCGCCAATATGCTGGACCCCCGCCCCGGCAAGAACGGCCACACCTACAGCTACCGGGAGGCCTTCTGCCTGGAGACCCAGCATTTCCCCAACGGTATGGCTTGCCCGTCCTTCCTGCCTCCGGTGCTCCGGGCAGGGGAGACCTACCATGAAATTACCGTTTACGGATTTACCATTGCCTGATTCCGGCCCCTGCCGGATCTCGATAGAGTGGCATGGCGGCAAAACGCCCATGCCCGGAAAGGAAGTATGAATCAATGAGTGAATGCAATCATGATTGCAGCTCCTGCGGCGAAAACTGTCCCTCCCGGCAGATGAAGCCGGAGGATTTTCTGGAAAAACCCCATGATCTGAGCCAGATCCGCAAGGTCATTGGCGTCGTCAGCGGCAAGGGCGGCGTCGGCAAGAGCCTGGTAACCTCCCTGCTGGCGGTGCTGCTCCGCCGCCGGGAATACAACGTAGCCATTATGGACGCCGACATCACCGGCCCCTCCATTCCCCGCATCTTCGGCCTGAAGGAGATGGCTACTGCCAACCAGCTGGGCCTGCTGCCGGTGGAAACCAAGACCGGCATCAAGGCCATGAGCGTCAACCTGCTGCTGGAAGATGAGACCATGCCGGTGGTATGGCGCGGACCGGTCATCGCCGGTACCGTCAAGCAGTTCTGGACCGACGTCATCTGGGGCGACGTGGACTTTATGTTTGTGGACATGCCTCCGGGAACCGGTGACGTGCCCCTGACCGTCTTCCAGAGCATCCCGGTGGACGGCATCATCGTGGTGGCTTCTCCCCAGGAGCTGGTGTCGATGATCGTGGAGAAGGCCGTCCGGATGGCCGAGACCATGAACGTGCCGATCCTCGGCCTGGTAGAGAACATGAGCTATGCCATCTGCCCCGACTGCGGCAAAAAGCTGGAGATCTTCGGCGAGAGCCACATCGAGGAGACCGCCCAGAAGTACGGCCTGCCGGTGCTGGCAAAGGTGCCCTTTGCTTCCAGCATTGCCAAGGGCTGCGACAAGGGCGCAGTCGAGCTGTTTGAGGGCGAGTGGATGGACCACGCCGCCGATGTGGTGGAGGCCCTCCTCAAATGAGCATGACCTATTCCCCTCGGGGGGAGCAGTCGGCCCGGCTCTTTGACCAGGGTTACAACTGCGCCCAGTCGGTGGTGGTAGCCTGGGCTGATGTCATCGGCCTGCCGGTGGAAACGGCAGCCCGGCTGTCCTCGGGACTGGGCGGCGGTGTCAGCCGCCTGCGGGAGGTCTGCGGTGCAGTCTCCGGCATGGCGATGGTGCTGGGCATGGTCAAGGGGTACAGCGATCCGGCGGATTACGACGGCAAGGTGGCCCTTTATACCCTCGTCCAGAAGCTGGCGGAGCAGTTCCGGCAGGAGACCGGAGCGGTCCGCTGCCATGCGCTGCTGGGATTGCCGGACGGCCCCAGTGCGCCGGCTCCCGAACAGCGCACCCACGACTACTACGCATCCCGGCCCTGTGCCCGGTTTGTGGCAGTGGCGTCGGCGCTGTTGGAGCGGGAACTGAAGGAACAGGGACTGCTTACAGAATAAGAGAGACTCCCTCCGGAAACGGGGGGAGTTTGTCGTTGCAGGCTGTCAAAAAAGGAAATCAGGTTAGCAAATTGCATAAAGCGGCATAAAACCGACAGGTTCCCGGCGATAGAATCGCCGGGATGGGGTTGGTCAGGAAAGTGTCTTGCGGCGCTGCTCCCCATCAACTACGGCTGATGGGCATCTGCCGTAGTTGATGGCGCGCCTTTTTTCTTTGTAGTCCGCGCCGGGCGCGGAAGG
>CALXFL010000177.1 GCA_944387515.1 uncultured Clostridia bacterium | reverse complement strand
CCCATGGCACGGGCGGCCTTGTCAAAGGCTTCGCCCGCAGCATCGTCACGGGTGCGGCCCACGACCCGGAAGCTGGTGTAGTCCAGCACCTCCACAATGTGGCTATGGCCGCCGGAGGCGATCATGCAGAGGAAGGGAGGCTTGAGCTCGGGAAAAGCGATGTAGTTGGCGGCTACATGGCCCCGCAAATGGTGCACCGGGATCAGCGGCTTGCCGCTGGCCATGGCCAGTCCTTTGGCATAGCCCACGCCCACCAGCAGCGCGCCAATAAGGCCGGGTGCATAGGTAACGGCGATGGCATCGATGTCATCCAGGGTCATGGAAGCCTCTTCCAGGGCACCGTCTACCACCTGACAGATGTTTTCACAGTGACGGCGGGAGGCGATCTCCGGCACAACGCCGCCGTAGAGCTTATGTTCCTCCACCTGAGAGGCAATGACCGAGGAAAGCACCTTCCGGCCGTTTTCCACTACGGCGGCGGCAGTCTCGTCACAGGAGCTTTCAATGGCTAAAATACGAATGGTTTTCTGGGTATCCAAGATCAGGGTTCCTCCTTTTCTGCGGCGGTGTCGGCGGGGGACGGAACCCAGGCACGCATCACCAGGCCGGTTTCATCAGGATTCTGGTAAAAATGGGGACGTTCTCCCACCTGTTCAAAGCCAAACCGGCTATACAGCCGCTGGGCGTTGAGATTGGACTGGCGCACCTCCAGAAAGATCTGCTTGAGGCCCTTGTCCTGACAGAATTCCATCATCCGGGTGAGCATGGCGGTTCCGACGCCCTTCCGGCGGTATTCCGGCAGAACAGCTACCCGGTGAATGCTCAGTTCATCCAGAATGTGGGTGGTATTGAGGTAGCCGCAGATACGGCCGTTTTCCTCTGCGGTGAGGAAAAAGCAATCCTCCTCCCGCAGGGTGCTCCGCAGGATTTTCTGGCTCCAGGGGTCAGAAAAACAGCGGCTTTCCAGCAAAAAGATTTGAGGGATGTCCGATTCCTTTGAGGGTCTGATTTCCATATCTGTCTCCTTTACAGGTCAAGGGGGCGCTCATAGAGGGCGCAGGTGTAAGCACGGTCAGCAGAAGCCCGAATCAGGTCGGGTTCGCTGCCGGTGTATTCTCCATAGAGGGAAAGAACAAAGCAATCCAGAATCCGGCACTGGCCAAAATCCCGGCAGTGGGAACCATCGGCATAAAAATGCAGGTAGGAGTAGCTGGTGGAAAAGCCTTGACGCTGAAAGAAGGCCTCCGCTCCGGCATCCTCCCGGACCCAGGCTTCCAGATGGCCGATGCCTGCTTCCCGCAACAGGTCACAGGCGTATTTCAGCAGGTGGACCGCCACCTTTTCCCGGCGGAATTCCGGGAGCACCGCCAGGGTGCGGATGATGCCGCCGGGCGTCTCATTCCGGTAGCAGATGGATCGTTCGCTGCTGTCGCACTGGATGTCCAGCACGCCGACAATCTGGCCGCCATAGTCAGCCACAATTTCGATTGCAGGGGTGTCAAACTGGGGTTTCTGGGGCTGCACATCGTCATAATAGGGGGTGTCCAGCAGGGAAAGCACCCGGCAGCGCACCCAGCCGTTTTCATCCTCCCGCCGGTATTTCCGAATGGTGATGGTATGTGTCATAGCAGTTCATCCTTTGTTGTCAGTTGGGGATCAGCCTTTGGCGAGATACCAGTTTTCGCCCCGGTGAACGTCGGTTTCCAGCTTTACCGACAGCTGGACGGCATTTTCCATCTCGGTGCGGACAATCTCCTCTACCAGATCGGCTTCCTCCAGCGCAGCCTCCACCAGCAGCTCATCGTGTACCTGCAGAATGAGCCGGGAGCGCAGTCCTTCCTTCCGGAGCCGCTGCCAGACCCGGATCATGGCCAGTTTGATGATGTCGGCAGCGGTGCCCTGGATGGGCATATTCATGGCAACCCGTTCCGAGAAGCCCCGGAGAGCGGGCTTTTTGCTGTTGATATCGGGGAGCTGGCGGGGACGGTGGAAGATGGTTTCCACATATCCCAGTTCCCGGGCCTTTTCCACTGACTGGTGCATATAGGCGGCGACGCCACTGTAGGTTTTCAGGTAGTCGTCAATATACTGCTTGGCTTCCTTGACGGTGGTGTGGATGTCCTGGGCCAGAGAGAAGGCGGAGATGCCATAGACGATACCGAAGTTGATGGCCTTGGCCCGGCTGCGCATCTGGGGCGGTACCATCTCAAAGGGAATGCCGAACACCTGGGAAGCAGTCATCCGGTGGATGTCGGCTCCTTCCTCAAAACCGCGGATCATCTGCTGGTCGCCCGAGATATGGGCCAGAATCCGCAGTTCAATCTGGGAGTAGTCGGCGTCCACCAGGGTGAAGCCCTCTTTGGCCACAAAGAATTTCCGCATTTCAGCGCCCAGGGGCGTCCGGACCGGGATGTTCTGGACGTTGGGGTCGGCGGAGCTGATGCGGCCGGTGCGGGTCTCGGTCTGATTGAAGGTGGAGTGGACCCGGCCGTCGGGCTGGATGCATTTGCCCAGACCGGCTACATAGGTGCTGGACAGCTTGCTCAGCTGCCGGTAGTCGAGAATCGCTTCAATGATGGGGTGATGGCCCCGCAGGCTTTCCAGTACTTCAGAGTCGGTGGAGTAGCCAGTGCGGGTTTTCTTCCGGGGCGGCAGCCCCAGCCGGTCAAAGAGCACCTCGGCCAACTGCTTGGTGGAGTTGATGTTAAAGTCGGTGCCAGCCATCTGAAGAATTTCGGCCCGGCGGCTTTCGATCTGGCTGTCCAGCATCCGGCCGAATTCTTCCACGCCGGCTCGGTCTACCATGAAGCCCTCATGCTCCATGGACGCCAGCACCTGACAGAGAGGAAGTTCAATGTCTCTGTAAAGGCTTTCCATCTGCCGCTGGGAAAAGATGGCGGAAACTGCCTGATCCAATCGGATCAGGGCAGCGGCATCCCAGTGAATTTCGTCTGCGTCAAAGGCCAGTCCCGGCAGGTAAGCGGTCCGCATTTCCGAGAGGGAGTAGCTCTTTTCCGAGCTGCTCAGCAGATAGGCAGCCAGCTTCAGGTCATCGATAACCTGGAAAACCGGCTTGTCCAGTCTGAGAGCCAGCCGGTAGACCGGCTTGGCGTCAAAGGTAAGCAGGGGAAGATCTTCTCGCAGCACCAGCTGCTGGAGCATCTCCAGCGGATGCACACGGTAGAGGGCCAACCGGTTTTCACCAGTCTGAATCCAGAGGGCAGCGGGTTCCTCACCCTCCCAGTTTACCAGGAAGGCCACCCGTCCCAATGCGCGCAGTCCTTTCTCTGCCTGTTCCGGGTCCTGTTCCTCGCAGATTTCCAGCGGGATCCCCTGAACTGCCGGTGCAGCCGGAGCGGGCACGTCTCCCTCTTCCAGCTGGAAGGCATCCAGCACTGAGGTCAGCTCATACTTGGTCAGGAACTCCCGGAGGGCGGGCTGGGGCTTTCCATCGGCAATCTCCTCCACCGGACAGGGGAGGGGGGCTTCCCGGCAGATTTCACCCAGTTGATGGCTCATCAGGGCCTCCTCCCGATGGTCGGCGATGAGCTTCCGGATGCGGGGGGTAGCTTCCAGGGTGTCCAGCTTGTCCAGAATTTCTTGCAGGCTGCCGTTTTTCTGGATCAGGGAGAGGGCGGTCTTTTCTCCGATTCCCTTGACGCCGGGGATGTTGTCCGAGCTGTCTCCCATGAGGGATTTCACTTCAATCAGCTGCCGGGGTGTGACTCCGTATTGCTCCATCACCTGCTGGGGGGTATAGAGCAGATCGCCTTTGTTGGTGGCCAGATTTACCGACACCTGCTCACTTACCAGCTGAAGGGCGTCCCGGTCGCCGGTGGCGATGATGCACTGGTTGCCGGTACGGTCGGCCCAGGCTGCCAGGGTGCCCAGCATATCGTCGGCTTCGTAGCCCTCCACGCCCAGCAGCTTGCCGCCCGCCAGGGTGACGAATTCCCGTCCCAGGGGCATCTGGACCCGCAACTCGTCCGCCATGGAGGAGCGGGTGCCCTTGTAGGCGTCGTAGAGCTGATGGCGGAAGGTGGGGGCGTGAAGGTCGTAGGCCACAGCCACTCCGTCAGGCTGGAAGGTCTTGACCAGCTTGACCCAAGTTTTGACAAAGCCAAAAAGGGCATTGGTGAGCACACCTTCCTTGGTGGAAAGGGTGCGGATGGCGTAAAAGGAGCGGTTCATCAGGCTGTTGAAATCGATGGCCAGAATCTTCATGGAGGCTCTCCTTTCCCGATGGGGCCGCCTTGACAGGCCCCCGGATTTCTTTTATAATGAAACGTAAAAGACTTTGAGCGGCATACATACTCAAATTACAGTATACCACAATCTGGCCGCTGTTGACAATTCCCTGACGGTGGTTTTTGGAAAAAAACAGATGAAGCTTTAAAGGAGAAGATTTTTTATGGAAATGGTGCATATCGGGCCGGTGGCAGTGGAGCGGACAGCCGCACTGGCCCCCATGGCGTCGGTGGCGGACAGGGCTTATCGGGAGATCTGCCGGTCCTTCGGAGCCTGCTATGTGGTGGGGGAGCTGGCTTCGGCCAAGGCCCTGACCTATTCGGACCGCAAGACAGAGGAGCTGCTGAAACCCTCAGAACAGGAACGGCCCATGGCCGCCCAGCTGTTCGGCAGCGACCCGGATGACATGGCCCGAGGAGCGGTGTCGGCGTTGCGTTTTTCCCCCGATGTGCTGGACATCAATATGGGCTGTCCGGTGCCCAAGGTGGTCTCCACCGGGGCTGGCTCTGCCCTGATGAAAACCCCTGAGCTGGCGGCCCGGATTGTAGAGGCTGTTCGCCGGGAGGCGGGAGATGTGCCAGTAACGGTTAAATTCCGCAAGGGCTGGGATGACAATCAGGTCAACGCCGTTCCCTTTGCCAAACTGATGGAGGAGGCGGGAGCTGCTGCCCTGACCATTCACGGCCGGACCCGGCAGCAGATGTACCAGCCCTCCGCGGACTGGGACATCATCCGACAGGTCAAGGAGGCTGTCTCCATTCCGGTCATCGGCAATGGGGACATTGTGACGGCACAGGATGCCTTAGAGATGTACCGCCAGACCGGCGTGGATCTGGTGATGGT
>CALXFL010000176.1 GCA_944387515.1 uncultured Clostridia bacterium | reverse complement strand
GCCAAACTCCGTATTCTCGAAAAAATCTAAGGAGCCGATGCCGTTATGCAGCAAACCAGTACCGCCAGAAAAATTTCCACCTATGACCTGGGCCGATTCGAGCAGCCGGCGCCTAAGATTACCCCCCTTCCCCGAAAAGAGCACATCATTCATCCTCTGAAGATTCTCTTTGCAGCAGTTGTTCTGGTGAGCATGGTGGGGCTAATGCTGTATGGACGGGTTCAGATCACCGAGCTCGGCACCCAGATCAATGCCCAGTCTGCCCGACTGGAGGAGCTGACCAGCGAGAAGGTACGGATGCAGACTGAGCTGGAAAGCCTCATGTCCCTAAAGAATGTGGAGGACGTGAGCATTACTGAATATGGGATGGTTAAGCCCGACGCCAGCCAGGTGACCTACCTGCAGGTCCAGCAGAACCGGGTGGAGACAGCAGTGGAGGAAGATACCCTGCTGGACAAGATCCTGGCGCTTCTGGAAAAATTCGGAATGAATTTCTAGGGCGTATCTGGAAACAAAGGAATGCACAGATTTTTTGCAGGAAGTGAGGGGATGCAAGGAAAAAAGCAGGGGTTCCTCTGGAACCCGAGGTATCCTTTCGGATGCCGAGCATTTTTGACACAGCAGACGCCACTTCCTGTAGAAAAAGAAGAAAATTCCGACTTTTCAGATCGCCCTTAAAATTCCATACGTCCTGTTGGTTTTGAATCTCGACATCCCGGCGGGTGCGTTCTATCCCGCCGGGGGATTCCATATGATGACAGTGTATCCAATACAGCAGTGAGGAGGTTGAGATGGAAATCTTGACCTTTTGTTGTTATTGGAGCAAAATTCGCCAATTTTTGACAAAAGTATGGCCAGTCCATGGCCGTTTCCTAGGAGGAGTCCCCTTTGGCAAACCAGAAAAATCCCCCGCGCCGCTCCATGACGATGATGGGCCGGCTGGTTTTTATTGTGTGTCCCGTTCTGATCGCCGTCCTTTTCTGGGTGGGCTACAACCTGTTCAAGTGGTCGGTGCTGGAAGGAGATGTGATGCGGGCGAGAGCCGCCAACCAGCAGCTCAGTGACGTCCAGATCCCCGCCAACCGGGGCACCATCTACGACACCAACATGAATGTGCTGGCCCAGAGTGCCACCGTCTGGAATGTCATCATCGATCCGGCTGCTATCGAGCGCAAGCTGGAGGAGAGCAAGACCTATAATACCGAAGCCCTGCGCCAGCAGTACCGGGAGCAGATGGCGGCAGACCTGGCGGAGCTTCTGTCGGTGACGCCGGACTCCATCCTCACCCATATGAGCTATACCGACAAAAACTACCGCTGCATCGCCGAAAAGGTGGAGAAGCCGGTCATTGACGAGTTGCTCACCATGGCTTCGGATAAGGGATACATCGGCATTTCCACCGAGGTGAATACCAAGCGGTATTACCCCTATGGGGATCTCTGCTCCAATGTCATCGGGTTCACCAACCGGGATAATCAGGGCGCCTACGGTCTGGAAGCCAAGTATAACAGTGTGTTGTCCGGCACGCCGGGACGGAAAATCACCGCCAAGGATGCCATGGGCGACGCCCTGCCGACTACCTATGAGAAGACCTACGCTGCCAGCGAGGGCAACAGCATCGTCACCACCATCGACCAGATGATCCAGCACTACATTGAAAAAGAGCTGGATTCCACCATGGCGCAGTACAATCCTGACGGCGGCGCTGCCATCATCGTCATGGACGTGAACACCGGCGGTATTCTGGGCATGGCCTCCCGGCCCAACTACGACCTGAATGACCCGCTGACCATCTACGACGAGGACACCCGGGCCATGATTGACTCCATCACCGACGAGGAGGAACGGAGCACCGCCCTGGCGGCTGCCCGGGAAAAGCAGTGGCAGAACAAGACCATCACCGATACCTACGAGCCCGGTTCGGTTTTCAAGACCGTCACCGCTTCGGCTGCCCTGGAGGAGGGGACAGCGACGCTGAACTCCACCTATTATTGCAGCGGTTCGGTCACCCTGCCCGGCCTGCCCAAGCCCATGCACTGTCATAATCATGCCGGTCATGGTGTACTGGACTTCACCTCTGCGCTGGTCAACTCCTGTAACCCGGCCTTTATCGCCATCGGCCAGAGCCTGGGCCAGGAGAAGTTCTTCAAGTATTATGAAGCCTTCGGACTCACCGAAAAGACCGGCATTGACCTGCCCGCCGAGAACATCGGCAGCTATTACGATGCTTCCATGAGCGACATCTCTCTGGCATCCTGCTCCTTCGGTCAGTCCAATACCGTAACGCCCCTTCAGATGCTCACCGCTGCCGTCACCACCATCAACGGCGGCAAGCTGCTGGAGCCCCATGTGATGGAACGGATCGTGGACAGCAACGGCAACACCGTATCGGAATATTCCACCCAGGTCCGCCGTCAGGTTATCTCGGAGGAGACCTCCGAGAGCATGCGGCTGGCGCTGGAACGGGTAGTCGCCAACAACGGCGGCACCAACGCCTATGTCAAGGGCTACCGCATCGGCGGTAAGTCCGGTACCGCCCAGAAGCTGGGAGACGAAACCAACAGCAAATACGTCTTTTCCTACTTTGTATTCGCACCGGTGGATGATCCCCAGGTGGCTGCGCTGGTACTGGTAGACGAACCCACTGAGGGTGACACCAGCTACGCCAACGTGGTGGTCGGTCCGCTTGCTTCGGCCGTTATGAAGAATGTGCTGCCCTATCTGGGTATCCTGCCCACCTACACCGAGGAGGAGCTGGCAGAGCAGGATGTGAGCGTTCCCAGCGGCCTTTATGGACTGGATCCGGCCACGGCGTCCTCCAAGCTGGGCATCCGGGGCCTGGACAGCTATGTGGTGGGCGACGGCAAGGAGGTTGTGGGGGTTTACCCGGAACAGGGTACCCGCATTCCTCAGGAGAGCACCGTCGTGCTCTATACCGAGTCCACCGAACCCAGCATGGTGACAGTGCCCAATGTGGTGGGATTGACTCCCGCCCAGGCCAACCGTACCCTGGGCAGCGCGGGGCTGAACGTCCGGGTGGACGGCGGCGCTGCCAACAACAGCAAGTCCAAGGTGGCCGTTCAGGATCTGGAGCCGGGTACCCAGATACAGCGGGGAACCGTTGTCACGGTGGAGTGTCTGGTGGCAGGCGAGGACGGCGAATGATGCGGATATCCGGCTTTGCTGCCGGTTTCATCATACAGCAAAGTCAGTATGACAGAAGTCAGCATGACAGAAGGCAGCACGACAGGCTGCGGGAGGAATAAGCATGAAATTACAGGAACTGATGAAAAATACCGGCGCCGCCGGGGTGCCGGACCGGGAAGCCACCGGGGTGGTCAACGATTCCCGTCAGGTGAAGCCGGGGGATGTCTTTGTCTGCATCCGGGGTGCCCAGTCGGACGGTCACCGGTATGCTGCCGCAGCTGCGGCGCAGGGTGCTGTTGCCGTCGTCTGTGAGGAGGATGTAGGCCTCGAAAACCAGATTCTGGTGCCGGACACCCATCTGGCCTACAGCCGGATGGCCTCCAATTTCCACGGCAATCCCGAGAAAAAGCTGCGGCTGGTGGGCGTTACCGGCACCAAGGGCAAAACCACCGTCACCAGTCTCATCAAGCGGATCCTCACCCAGTCCGGCCAAAAGGTCGGCCTGATCGGCACCATCCAGAATGAGATCGGGGAGCAGGTGATCCACGCCGAGAACACCACCCCCGACGCCATGGAGTTGGAAAGCCTTTACGCCCGGATGGTGGAGGGCGGCTGTACCTTCTGTGTCATGGAGGTCTCCTCCCACGCCCTGGATCAGCAGCGGATCGGCGACAGCCACTATGAAACCGCTGTCTTCACCAATCTCTCCCATGAGCACCTGGATTACCACCGGGACATGGAGGACTATTTTGAGGCCAAGGCAAAGCTTTTTGCCATCTGTGATAGCGCCGTCATCAACCGGGACGACGAATATGGACGGCGGCTGCTGGAGCGGCATCCCGAAGCCATGACCTTCTCGCTGGAGGAAGAGGCCGACCTGACTGCAAAGGAGATCGTCTGCCATGCAGAGAGCGTTGACTTCCTGCTCTGCGCCGGCGGGGTGGAAAGCCGGGTGCATTTCGGGATGCCGGGCCGGTTCTCGGTCCGCAATGCTCTGGCGGCGGCGGGAGCCTGCCTTCAGCTGGGCGTCTCCCTCAACACCATCATCAGCGCTCTTTCCAGCACCAGCGGTGTCCGAGGCCGGATTGAGACGATTCCCACCGGCCGGGATTTCACCGTTATCACCGACTATGCCCATTCGCCCGACAGCCTGGAAAATGTCCTCTCCTCCCTGAAGGAGACGGTGAAGGGGCGTCTGGTGGCGCTCTTTGGCTGCGGCGGCGACCGGGACCGGACCAAGCGGCCCCTGATGGCAGCAGCAGCTGCCCGCCATGCCGATGCGCTGATTATTACTTCAGATAATCCCCGCACCGAGGATCCCCAGGCCATCATCGACGAGATTCTCCCGGGGCTGGAGGGCTTTTCGGTGCCCTACACTGTGATTGTCAACCGCCGGGAGGCCATCTTCCACGCCGTCCGCACCGCCCAGCCCGGCGACACGATTGTGCTGGCTGGCAAGGGTCACGAGGACTATCAGATCATCGGTCATGAAAAGTTCCACTTCGACGAGCGGGAAGTGGTGGCAGAGGCGCTGGCAGCGCTTCCGGAGAACTGAGGAAGGGGGGATTCCCATGGAAGGCATGACCCTGGAAAAGCTGGCGGAGGTGATCCGCACCCCGCTGCCGGAAGGGATGCCGGGGGAGCAGAGCTTCTCCCAGGTGGCAGTATCGCCTGATCAGTTGACGCCCGGCTGCCTTTATCTGGCGCTGGACCCGTCCCAGCGTGCGCTGGCACTGGAAGGAGGCGCTGCAGCGGTGGTTGCCGCCGGTGGGGGAGCGGGCTGTCTGGACGCCGACCCGCTGGAAGCCCTGACCCGGCTGGCCACCTGGTACCGCCGCCGGTTCCACACCTGGCTTATTGGCATCACTGGCAGCACCGGCAAGACCACCGTCAAGGAGATGGTCTACCATGTGCTGGAACGGGATGGCCGCACCATGAAGACCCG